>NZ_CP069213.1:4202500-4237767 GCF_016834455.1 Shewanella litorisediminis | reverse complement strand
TGTTCCGTCCCCAAAAAATAACTATCCAAAGGAGGAGTATTCTATCGGGACTCTGACGGGATCGCTATCCTTAAAATGGAATTATCAACAGGGAGATCTCAAGATCTGAATAACTCTGATCAGTCAAGATCGAAAAGGATCTATTTCACAGCCCAATGGCGGAAATCCTGCTTTATTAAGGGATCCATATTGATCTATAATGCGCGGCTTCTGATCTTGTTAGTCGTCCCCAGATCTACCAGATATTGTGTAGATGCACAGAGTTATCCACATTCTGTAGGGTTCTTAATAAGGCCAATGAAGAAAAAATCTGGCTGTAATGTGTCGCTGTTGAGTCACGCTTCTTGACGAGAGGCGTTTAGGTGATTACAATTCGGCCTCTTTTTTATGCCCTTGTCTCTGATTTCAGATTTCTTGTTTCAGCGTCAAGGAATGTTAACCAGTAAAGACGGATTGCCACCATGAGTAAACGTACTTTTCAACCTAGCAACCTGAAGCGCAAGCGTTCTCACGGCTTCCGCGCTCGCATGGCTACAGCTAACGGCCGCAAGGTACTGGCTCGTCGCCGTGCCAAGGGTCGCGCTCGTCTGTCTGCCTAATCAGGTCGACATCTAGGTGACTAGCTACACCTTTACGCGGGAGTTACGTTTGTTAACTCCCGCGCAATTTCAAGCTGTTTTCACCAATCCTATCAAAGCATCTTCTGCTGAAATCACTTTGCTTGCCATTCCGAACACTCAGGAACATCCTCGAGTGGGTTTAACTGTGCCCAAACGCCAGGTAAAACGCGCCCACGACCGTAACAGGGTTAAAAGGGTGATTCGGGAGAGCTTCAGATTGCATCAACACGACCTGCCTCCGCTGGATATAGTCGTGCTGGTTCGCAAAGGGGTTATGGATTTGGAGAATCCCGAACTTCATAAGCTGGTAGATAAGCTATGGCGCAAACTCAGTCGCCGTTTCAATGGCTAGCCACCACGCTTATTCGCGGCTACCAAATCTTTATCAGCCCAATCCTTGGGCCTAAATGTCGTTTTCAGCCAACTTGCTCACATTACGCCATTGAAGCCATCAAGCTTCACGGTGTTATAAAAGGCTGTTGGTTTGCAGCCAAACGCATATTAAAATGTCACCCTTTACATCCGGGCGGCAACGATCCCGTCCCTCCGAAAAAAGACAGGTGTAATAAATAAGGCTATGGAATCTCAACGCAATCTATTGCTCATCGGCCTGCTGTTTGTCAGCTTTTTGCTCTGGCAACAGTGGGAATCCGACAAGGCACCCAAACCAGCCACAGAAGTAGCGGCGGCTCAAATCCACGACCAGGCTATCAACAGTGACGTTCCTACAGCCGATGCCGGTGTACCTGCCACAGTGGCAGCAACCCAAAATCTGATCCGTGTTAAAACCGATCAGCTGGACGTACAGATTAACCCTGTTGGCGGTGACATCGTCTATGCCGCATTGCTGACCCATAAGCTGGAACAAAACGAAGAAGCTCCTTTTGTTCTGCTGGAGCAGAAAAATAACTTCAGCTACATCGCCCAGAGTGGTCTGATTGGTCGTGATGGTATCGACAGTGCCGCCAGTGGCCGCGCCAAGTTCGCTGCCGCCGCCGACACATACACGCTGGCTGAAGGCCAGGACACCCTGGAAGTACCGCTGACCCTGACCACAGATACCGGTGTGAGCTTCACCAAGGTGTTTGTATTCAAGCGTGGCCAATTTGATGTAGGCGTGGATTATCGCGTTGCCAACAACTCAGATGCCCCAGTGCAGGTGCAGATGTACGGTCAAATCAAGCACACCATCGCCGCCAGCGAAAGCAGCATGATGATGCCCACCTATCGTGGCGCCGCCTTCTCCACCGCCGATGTGCGTTATGAGAAGTACAGCTTCGAAGACATGGGCAAGAAAGACCTTGAAGAGCCGACTCTCGGTGGTTGGGTTGCCATGCTGCAGCACTACTTCGTGTCTGCCTGGGTTCCGGCAGCGTCTGACAAGAACACCCTGTTCACATCCGTCAGTGCCGGTGGCCTCGCCAATATCGGCTTTAAAGGTGCGGTGCACGACGTAGCGCCAGGTGCCAGTGAAACCATTTCAGCTACCTTCTATGTGGGTCCAAAAGATCAGGCGGCTCTGTCTGCCCTGTCTGACACCCTGAACCTGGTAGTGGACTACGGCTTCCTGTGGTGGCTGGCGGTACCTATTCACTGGGTACTGATGTTCTTCCAAAGCCTGGTGCACAACTGGGGTATGGCCATCATTCTGGTAACCCTGACTGTACGGGGTCTCTTGTATCCGCTCACCAAGGCACAATATGTGTCCATGGCCAAGATGCGCAACCTGCAGCCCAAGTTGCAGGAGCTGAAAGACCGCTTCGGTGATGACCGCCAGAAGATGGGTCAGGCCATGATGGACCTGTATAAGAAGGAAAAGGTTAACCCCATGGGCGGCTGTCTGCCCATCCTGCTGCAGATGCCAATCTTCATCGCCCTTTACTGGGTGCTGCTGGAAAGCGTTGAACTGCGCCATGCGCCATTCATGCTGTGGATCCAGGATTTGTCGGTGCAGGACCCTTATTACGTACTGCCACTGTTGATGGGTGCCTCCATGTGGATGATGCAGAAGATGCAGCCCATGGCTCCCAACATGGACCCAATGCAACAGAAGATGCTGCAGTGGATGCCGATGATCTTCACCGTATTCTTCCTGTGGTTCCCTGCAGGTCTGGTACTCTACTGGCTGGTGGGTAACATTGTTGCCATCATCCAACAGAAGATTATTTATGCCTCACTGGAGAAAAAAGGCTTAAAATAAGCCCATTTTTCAGGCGAGACACTAAAAAGGCGACCTGAGGTCGCCTTTTTGTTTCCTTTTTGAAGTACACCATTAAGCGGAAAGACACGTGACGACAGACACCATAGTGGCACAGGCCACCGCGCCCGGTCGGGGCGGCGTAGGCATCATCCGGGTATCCGGCAAGCTGGCAAGTGATGTAGCCCATGCCCTGCTGGGACACCTGCCCAAACCCCGCTACGCCGATTTCTGCGACTTCAAAGCGGCCGATGGCAGCGTGATTGACCAGGGCATCGCCCTGTTCTTCAAGGGCCCCAACTCCTTTACCGGCGAAGATGTGCTGGAACTGCAGGGCCACGGCGGCCAGGTAGTGATGGACATGCTCATTCGCGCCGTACTCAAGGTTAAAGGGGTGCGTATTGCCCGCCCCGGCGAGTTCAGCGAGCAGGCCTTTATGAACGACAAGCTGGATTTGACCCAGGCCGAAGCCATTGCCGACCTGATTGATGCCACCAGCGAACAGGCCGCCAAGAGTGCGCTGCAGTCACTGCAGGGCGAGTTCTCCACTCAGGTGCACACCCTGGTGGATAAAATCACCAACCTGCGTCTGTATGTGGAAGCCGCCATCGACTTTCCCGACGAGGAAGTGGATTTCTTAAGTGACGGCAAAATTGCCGCCGCCCTCTACGCCATTATTCACCAGCTTGATGAAGTGCAGGCCAGCGCCAAACAAGGCAGCATCATCCGTGAAGGCATGAAGGTGGTGATTGCCGGGCGCCCCAACGCCGGTAAATCCAGTCTGCTCAACGCCCTGGCAGGTAAAGAGTCTGCGATTGTGACCGATATTGCCGGCACCACCCGCGACGTGCTGCGGGAGCATATTCACCTCGATGGCATGCCACTGCACATTATCGACACCGCCGGTCTGCGTGACACCACAGACGAAGTAGAGCGTATCGGTATCGAGCGCGCCTGGAGCGAAATAGCCAGCGCCGATCGGGTACTGTTTATGGTGGATGGCACAGACACGGCCGCGGTTGACCCACACGAGATCTGGCCCGACTTTATCGACCGCCTGCCCAAGGCCCTTGGGGTAACTGTGGTGCGCAACAAAGCCGACCTGACCGGCGAGCCACTGGAGGCCACCGAAGAGCAAGGCTACAGCGTCTACCGGATTTCGGCGAAGACAGGCCTGGGTGTAGATGCGCTCAAGCAGCACCTGAAATCGCTGATGGGTTATCAAAGCAACCTCGAAGGCGGCTTTATCGCCCGTCGTCGTCACCTCGAAGCACTGGAACAGGCCAGCGAGCATCTGCAATTGGGCAAGGTACAGCTGGAAGTGTATCTGGCCGGCGAACTGCTGGCCGAAGAGCTGCGGATGGCGCAGCAGGCGCTGTCTGAAATCACCGGCGAATTTACCTCAGACGATTTGCTGGGCAAGATTTTCAGCTCCTTCTGTATCGGCAAATAAACCGCTTTTACAGACATAAAACGCGATTGTCGCCCGGCGGCAGTCGCGTTTTTTTATTGGTTCAGCTGAAGCCAGGCGCCGCGGCCCTTGATCAGCAGCAACATCCACTCAGACATCTTCCCGCCCTCACCCTTGTGGCTCTGATGGAGCAACCAGCCCGGGGATAGCGCCAAGGTAAGCAAGTCCCGCTTCGGTAAATCCGTGGTCTTGCAGCAGGGTGTCGGCAAAGGGCGGCGTTAACAGCGGCGTATCACTGACGACCTTATGCACCCAATCCGGATTCCCTATGGCAGCTGTGCCAATGGCAACCAGATCGGCGCCGGCACCCAGCACCTGTTGCGCCGCAGCGCCGTCACGAATATTGCCTGCAATAATCAGCGCGGTTTTGCCAGTAAGGGCATTGGTCACTTCGCTGAGCAGCGCGGTATCTTTGCCGCTGGCCTGCTTGAAGCTGTCACCCATGGAAAAATGCACGTAGTCGATATCCGCTGCCGCCAGTAAATGAGCGACTTCCAGCTGATGCTCAAGCGCTATTCCTTCGACATTGGCATAGCTTTCCGGCGATAACCTCACCCCCAACAGGAAGGTACGGGGCAATCGCTGACGTATGCCACGGATGATCTCAATCAGCAGCCGGGCACGGTTTTCAAGACTTCCACCCCAGCGGTCTCTGCGCCGGTTAAGCATGGGATTTAAAAAGTTACACAGCAAAAAGTGATGGGCAGCGTGCAGCTCAACCCCATCCAAGCCGGCCTGGTAAGCCCGCTCGGCAGACGCAACAAAGGCGGCTATCAGCTGCTCAATTCCGGCTTCATCAAGCTCGGTCACCCCAAGAGGATATCGGCCACCGGGCGCCTCGGCGCTTGGGCCAACAGGCGCAGTGCCATTCAGCGCAGGCGCAGCGCGCACCCCGCCGTGATGAAGTTGCACCAGCGCCAGCGCGTCATTGGCCTTTGCAGATCTGGCAAACCGGCTGAAGGCCTGCTGCTGATGGTCAGTCATCAAGGCTGGCTGCCCTTGCCAGCAGCGACCACCGGGCCACACCTGGGTAGCCGCCGCAATCAGCAGCCCAAAACCACCTTTGGCGCAATGCTCAAGCCAGTCGAACTCTGCCTGACTCGGATTGCCATGGGCATCGCTCATGTTATGGGTCAGCGGTGCCAGCACGGCACGATTCTTTAGCCGCACACCCGCCCGGGCAAACTCAAACCCGCTGTTTAATGCCTGACGCATTTGTCTCTCCAACTCATCAATCACAATGGCACCACGATAACTCAAGACAGAAAAGATATAATCTATCCTTTAGGAAAGATATTAATGCCCAGAAAGACACAATCAGCGAACGGATTGAAGCTGAAATAATAGAAGCGCAACGGGCAGCGCAATCGCGAGGATAGAAGCATGAGCCAACACAAGCTGGATACCTTGTATTTAATGCGACTGCTGGTCTGCATTGTGCGCTTTGGCTCATTTTCCCGGGCTGCGGCGCATTTGGGCATTACCCCAAGCAAGGCCTCGAAAGATTTACGCTATCTTGAACAAAGCCTCGGCACTGTGCTGCTTAACCGCACCACCCGTCGGGTACAGCTGACCGATGCAGGAGAGCTTACCTACCGCCAGGCAGACCAGATGCTTGCCCTGCACGAACAGCTGCTTGATGGGCTGCAAAACCGCCGTGAGTGCCTGAGCGGCGAGCTCAGAATAACCGCCCCCATGATGTGGGGCGAAGTAATACTTACGCCTTTGCTGCTTAAGTTCAGGCAATTGCACCCATCGGTGCGGCTGGTCACCGACTTCAGTAATCGCACCTCAGATTTACTGCGGGACAATATTCATGTGGCGTTTCGCAGCACCGAGCTTAGCCGCGAGCCCTATCTTGCCCGCTTTATTGCCAAAGATGAGATGGTGCTTTGCGCCAGCAAGGCCTATATGGATGGCAAATCAGCCCTCAACAGGCCGGAAGAATTACATCAGCACAGCCTTATCACCCGCTGCACTGATTATTCAAGCCACGAGCGCTGGACCTTGATGGATAAGGGAAAAGAGCTGCATATAGACGTCGCGGGCGAGCTTGCCTTCAGCCACAAGCAGGCGATTTATGCCGCCATGCAGCAGGGCTTTGGCATCGCCATCCTGCCCCGTTATCTGGTGGCCGATGAGCTGCTGGCTGGCACTGTGGTTGAAGTCTTGCCGGACTTTCGCCCCAAGGGCGCGAGCTTCTATGCGCTTTACACCCAGCGCCGGACCGAATCGGCGCTGGTGACCCACTTTATCGACTTTGTGATAGCTGAGATTGCCGGCAAGTCTTCATTTAACAAGGCTTGAAGAGAGTCGGTACAGGCTAATCAATTGCCCGGAGATTGCAGGCCATTTGGCAGTGACTCACTTATTTTTTGAGGATCTGTGATGTTTTGAAGATTGTCACTCCGCTGCGCCAGCACCCGCACAATGTTTTCCAGATTGGCGGCAAGCGCCTTGGCTTTTTCTTCGGGGAACTTGCCCGCCAGCGAGGTTTCCAGCTTCTGACGCAGGGCGGCAAGCACAGCTTCTTTGTCTATGTCACTCACCTTGGTTTTAAGCTCAGCGGCGGCGCCGGCAATCTCCTGCAGCTCAGGCAAAATATTGGCGTTTTTCAGCGGTGTAAGCAGCTCAATATCCTTCAGGATGGCGCTGTCGACCTTGTCATCCAGGGTCACCAGCAGACCGTCTACCTTATCCAGGGTCTGCTCGCTGCGCTCAAGAAAAGGCGAAATGGCCGAGTCCTGCACCACCCCGGTCAGCTTATCCACGGTCAGGTATAGAAGCGAGGCCACCACAATCACAGGCATCAGCATGCCGGTAACCAACCCAACCCAGAAATTATTCAAGCCGGCAGTAAAATTCTTCATCGCAATTCCCTTTATTGAAGTCGTACTGTAGCGATCCATTCCAGCGAAACGCCTCGCCTGAATCACATTAGGTTGTTCCGCCATTTTCAACAAGTTGAAACGAGTTGGATTGGGGCGCCAACTCACACATCAGGCTTTGGGCAGCTTGTCGGCCAGCATATTCATCAGATGGCCAATCTTGGGCGACAGCTGCCGATTATGGGGATACAGGCCCCAAATTCCCTCTTTGGGTTCCTGAAATGGCTTCAGCAGCACCAGCAAGCGCCCATCTCGAATGGCTTCATCCACATAATAACCGGGGAGTTGTGCTATCCCCATGCCCGCCAACGCCGCCGCCAGCAAGGTATTGCCGCTGCTGCAACTGAGGCGCCCTTTCACTTTCAGGCTGCGAAGCTTGCCCTCTTCCTGAAAACGCCAGAATGGCAGGCTGCCCAGCAAACACTGGTGACGGCTGAGCTCCGACAGCGAATGGGGCGCCCCATGGCGGCTGACATAATCCGGCGATGCCACCAGATACTGCACCCGCTCGGCCAGTTTTCGCGCCATCATGGAGGAATCCGGCAGCACTCCGAGGCGAATCGCCAAATCAAAGCCGCCCTGCACCAAATCGAGCTGCTGATTGGTCAGCTCACACTGCACTTCCACCTGGGGAAATTGCTGCATATATTCCAGCACTATGGGCATCACATATTGCTCGCCGTAGGTCACCGGCGCCATCATACGAATAAGCCCACGGGGCTCGTTTTTCAGTGATGACACCGCCCGCTCGGCTTCATCCAGGCCATCGAGGACCTGGCGGCAGTGGCGGTAGAACAGCTGACCATCTTCGGTAAGCGACACCTTGCGCGTAGTACGGTACAAAAGCTTGCTGCCGAGGCGCTCTTCGAGCTCCCGCACCTGACGGCTCACCTGCGCGGTACTGATCCCAAGCCGACCGGCTGCCGTGGTAAAGCTTTGCGCCTCGGCCACGGCCACAAATTCACAAATCCCTTCCCAGCGCATGATTATTTCTATCCAGTAAAAGCTATTTACCAATAGAGCCAATTATCAATTCACAGTAAAGAAATACAATCACATTCACACACAAAGCGTCTGGGCCGTGCCCAGGTATTGGCTTTGGACTATCAATAATGAATCCGGTCATCTGCAAGGCCGCATTTTCTGAGGAAGGAAATCCTATGTCTGCATCCTTTATTAAATCCCGCGCCGCCATTGCCTGGGGTCCGGGCCAACCCCTATCCGTTGAAGAAGTGGATGTGATGTTGCCCAAGGCCGGCGAAGTGCTGGTGCGCATTGTCGCCACCGGCGTATGCCACACCGATGCCTTTACCCTGTCGGGCGATGATCCGGAAGGCGTGTTTCCGGCCATTTTGGGCCACGAGGGCGGCGGCATTGTGGAAATGGTGGGCGAAGGCGTGACCAGCGTGGCGGTTGGCGACCATGTGATCCCGCTGTACACCGCCGAGTGCGGCAAATGTAAGTTTTGTACCTCGGGCAAGACCAACCTGTGCTCGGCTGTGCGCGCCACCCAGGGCAAGGGCCTGATGCCGGACGGCACCACCCGCTTTTATAAAGATGGCGAGCCGATTTATCACTACATGGGCTGCTCCACTTTCAGTGAATACACAGTGCTGCCGGAAATCTCCCTCGCCAAGGTTAACCCCGAAGCGCCGCTGGAAGAAGTGTGTCTGCTGGGCTGCGGCGTCACCACCGGTATGGGTGCAGTGCTTAAAACCGCCAAGGTGAAGCCAGGCGACACAGTGGCCATTTTCGGACTCGGCGGCATTGGTTTGTCGGCGGTGATTGGCGCCACCATTGCCGGAGCCAGCCGCATCATTGGTATTGATATCAACGACAGTAAGTTTGAACTGGCCAAAAAGCTCGGCGCCACCGACTGCATCAACCCCAAAAACTACGACAAGCCGATTCAGGACGTAATTGTTGAGATGACCGACGGCGGCGTGGACTTCTCCTTCGAATGCATCGGCAATGTGAATGTAATGCGAAGCGCGCTGGAGTGCTGCCACAAGGGCTGGGGTGAGTCAGTGATCATTGGCGTTGCGGGCGCCGGGCAGGAGATTTCCACCCGTCCATTCCAGCTGGTAACCGGCCGGGTGTGGCGCGGCAGTGCCTTTGGCGGCGTGAAAGGACGCTCCGAACTGCCGGGCATTGTTGAGCAGTACCTGCGAGGTGAATTTGCCCTGAGTGACTTTATCACCCACACCATGGGACTGGATGCGATTAACGAAGCGTTCAAGCTGATGCACGAAGGCAAAAGTATCCGCAGCGTGATCCATTACGATCGCAAATAAGGAGCCGACATGACTCTGGAACTAGTCAGTGCCAATCGCAGCTTTGACGGTTGGCACAAGCAGTACAGCCATCAATCCAGCAGCCTGGATTGCAAGATGCGCTTTGCGATTTTTCTGCCGCCCCAGGCCGAAACCCAAAGCGTACCTGTGCTTTATTGGTTATCAGGGCTGACCTGCAGCGATGAAAACTTTATGCAGAAGGCAGGCGCCCAGCGCCTCGCCGCGACGCTCGGGCTTGCCATTGTTGCCATGGACACCAGCCCACGGGGCGAAGGTGTGGCCGACGATCCCGATGGCGCCTGGGACTTTGGCCTGGGGGCAGGTTTTTATCTCAATGCCACCGAAGCGCCCTGGAGTAAGCACTACCGCATGTACGATTATGTGGTGAAAGAGCTGCCGAAGCTGATTGAAGCCAACTTCCCGGTCAGCAGCAAACGCAGCATTGCCGGCCACTCCATGGGCGGCCACGGCGCCCTGACCATAGCGCTGAAAAACCCCGGTCGCTATGCCAGCGTGTCTGCGTTCAGCCCTATCTGTAATCCCAGCCAGAGCCCCTGGGGCCAAAAGGCCTTTGGTAACTATTTGGGCAAAGACAGGGAAAGCTGGCGCGAATACGACAGCTGCGAATTGATTGGCCGCTGCGCCGATCCCATACCCATGTTGGTGGATCAGGGCGATGCCGATAGCTTTCTGGAGACAGAGCTCATGCCGCAGCGCCTGCAAAATGCCGCTGACAGTGCCGACTTTCCGCTGAATCTGCGAATGCAGCCGGGTTACGATCACAGCTACTACTTCATCGCGAGTTTTATTGATGAACACCTGGAGTTTCACCATCACTGGTTGACCCGGGGATAAGCTCGAACCACACCATGAGAGGCGCATGATCCGACAAGTCTGTTGTGGGTGATTGCGCCTCTTTCAAAATCAAGCCGCGATAAAATACCCAATCAAGCGGAGCACCAAATACCCTGATCCGCGAATCCGGGTCAAACCGCGCACTGCTTAGTTCAAGCGGTTCAAGGAGTTTCTCAAGCTTGTTGCTTCTGCGCTCTCCCCAGCTGTTAAAGTCGCCCGCCAGGATCACAGGACCTTGATGCTGCAATACCTGTTTTAGCAGCGGCGCCAATTGATCTTCCCACTCCTGCAAATTGGGATCAAAGTTGATCCCGTGGAGATTAACCACCAGCAAGGTCTCACCATTACTCAGGGCATAGAGGCTGTAAAGGGCCGCCTTGGGAAGTCGGATCCAGGGCTCAACCTTTAACAGGCCGCACCCCTCAAGCGATGGGCGGCGCGATGCCAGCATCACACCATAATCCAGCCCCTGAAAGCGAAAAGCGGGCATCATAGTCCAGTTGAACTGATGATTTTCCAGCGCTGATCTGAAATCGGTATTGAGTTCAACCTCCTGAAACAACATCAGCTGCCAGTCAGCGCCCAGAGTCCAGAGCCCTTCGGGCCACTCACCATCACTTTGTTTATGGATATTCCAAACCAACATAGAAATTACACCGCGATCATCAATGGCACGGTCAACCGGGGCAGCGACAGGGTAATCATGGCGAAAACAGCGGCCTTGATTGGTTAACACTAACCCGGGTTCAGACAAAATCACCTCTGGTACATCCGGGATTTTCACCAGGACGGTTGTCAGTGCGCCAATCAGAAGAGCAACCAGGGCAGCACTTAGCCAGAGAATTATTTTCCGCTTGTTGGTCATGGATATGTCTTTGCCCCTTGGCTATATATCAGTGCCAGACCCATGCTAACACAGCATCAACAGGGGTGAGAGCGTTCCCCCTCCCTCGGCTTTGGGCTACCATGACGCCAATCTTCAAGCATATTTTCTCCTCAATGGATGTAACGATGGCAAAAATTGAAATCCTGATTGGCACCACCCTGGGTGGCAGTGAGTACGTGGCGGATGAACTGGCGGCTTTGCTGAATGAAGCAGGCCACGAATGTATTACCCACCTGGATCCGTCGCTGGATTCACTGGATACCTCGTCCCTGTGGCTGCTGGTGTCGGCCACCCATGGCGCAGGTGATCTGCCCGATAATCTACAGCCATTTGCCAAGTCTTTGATGCTAACCATGCCGGATTTGAGCGGCGTACAGTTTGCGCTCTGCGCCATTGGCGACTCCAGTTACGATACCTTCTGCGAGGGGCCGGAACAGCTTGTTCAATTATTGAACGACGCCGGTGCAAAACCCTTTGTGGATAAGATCCGGATCGATGTACAGGCCGATCCAGTGCCAGAAGAGCCAGCCATTCAGTGGTTGCAACAATGGATTGGTAAGCTCTGAGATCGTAAACTCAAGGTTATCCCCTCTCACCCACAACTTAGATCATTCTTATCCACAAATCCTGTTATTTAATAATAAATTTGTGGATAAGATATTATTTAGATCTGATCTACCTCTGTATTACTCAACCACCCTAATGGTCTAAGATCCACCCTGTGGATAAAACAGCGATCTATCCCCACCTTTTCTTTGAGTAGATCGCCAAGAGATCACAGGATCAAAATCCGTTTATTCTATGTTTTAAAAGGATTTTTAGGCTTACCCACAGAAAACCGCGATCCTAATAAGAGATAACAATAAAGAGATCTATATAAAGATCTTAAGATCTATAAGGCGATCCCCTTTGGATCTTTACATGCAAACAGATCGTTCAACTCTGTCTCTGGCAATGCTAAAATAACCGGCTCGTTGTGCGATCTTCGTTTTTCTCGCTTTAAGGTAGTGTCATGCAATTTCATGAACGGTTTGATGTGATAGTAGTCGGTGGCGGTCATGCCGGTACCGAAGCCGCCTTGGCTTCAGCCCGAATGGGATGCAAGACACTGCTGCTCACCCATAATGTCGATACCCTGGGCCAAATGTCCTGCAACCCTGCCATTGGTGGTATTGGTAAAGGACACTTGGTGAAAGAGATAGATGCACTGGGTGGTGCCATGGCGATCGCCACAGATTTCTCTGGGATCCAGTTCCGTACGCTTAACTCCAGTAAGGGCCCGGCCGTAAGAGCTACCCGTGCTCAGGCTGACAGAGCCCTCTACAAAGCCAAGATCCTGAGTATTCTGCAGCAGCAGCCTAACCTGCGGATTTTCCAGCAAGCCGTTGACGACCTAGTGGTTGAAAATGGTCGTGTGATCGGGGCTGTAACCCAAATGGGTCTGGCCTTTGAAGCGCCTGCCGTGGTGCTGACAGCGGGTACCTTCCTGGGTGGCAAAATCCACATTGGTCTTGAAAACTACAGCGGTGGTCGGGCTGGCGATCAGCCTGCCATTGCCCTCGCCCATCGCTTACGGGATCTGCCATTACGTGTTGGACGCCTGAAAACAGGTACGCCACCCCGTATCGATGCCCGAACCATAGATTTTTCGGTGATGACAGAGCAAAAAGGCGACACTCCCTTGCCTGTGATGTCTTTTATCGGCGATGTGAACCAGCATCCTGAGCAGATCTCCTGCTACATCACCCATACCAACGAGCGTACCCACGATATCATCCGCGGTGGTTTGGACCGCAGCCCCATGTATTCAGGGGTGATTGAGGGCATTGGTCCCCGTTACTGTCCGTCCATTGAAGATAAAATTCACCGTTTTGCTGATAAGAATTCCCATCAGATCTTTATCGAGCCCGAGGGCTTGACCACGACAGAAATTTATCCGAACGGCATCTCCACCAGTTTGCCATTTGACGTGCAAATTCAGCTGGTTCGCTCCATCCAAGGGATGGAAAACGCAGAGATAGTGCGTCCTGGTTACGCCATCGAATATGACTATTTCGATCCGAGAGATCTGAAAAACTCTCTCGAAACCAAGGTCATCGACGGACTTTTCTTTGCCGGACAGATAAACGGCACCACTGGCTATGAAGAAGCCGGCGCTCAGGGACTGTTGGCCGGTCTTAATGCCGCGCTGCAGGTACAGGGCAAAGAGGCATGGGCACCACGTCGGGATCAGGCTTACCTGGGCGTGCTGGTGGATGATCTTTCTACTTTGGGCACCAAAGAGCCCTACCGTATGTTCACCAGCCGCGCCGAATACCGCTTGCTGCTGCGTGAAGACAATGCCGATCTGCGTTTGACTGAAAAAGGTCGGGAACTGGGCCTGGTGGATGACTTCCGCTGGCAAAAATTCAGTGAGAAACGTGAGTCCATCGAGCTTGAGCAGCAGCGTCTGCGCAGCCAATGGGTGCATGTGAATTCTCCCCAGGTTGCCGGGCTTAACGAGGTGCTCAGCGCTCCGCTGACCCGCGAAGCATCACTGGAAGATCTGTTGCGTCGTCCGGAAATTGAGTACGACACACTGATGAAGATTGAAGGCTTCGGCCCTGGATTGGCTGATCCGCTTGCCGCTGAACAGGTGCAAATTCAGGTAAAATACGCCGGTTACATTCAGCGTCAGCAGGATGAAATCGCCAAGGCTGAGCGTAACGAAAACACCCGCTTGCCGTTGGATCTGGACTACAGCGAAGTGCCTGGCCTGTCCAACGAAGTGACGGCCAAACTGAATGCACATAAACCAGAGACCATCGGTCAGGCATCCCGGATCTCCGGTGTAACACCTGCGGCCGTATCCATTCTGCTGGTTCACCTGAAAAAGCGTGGATTGCTGAGAAAGAGCGCTTAAGCTCGCACCACTCGCGTGCAAGGGAGGCCTCTGGGCTTCCCTTCACTTTTTCTGGGCCTCATAATAGCCCATCAAGACAGTTGTACCGACGGAGATACCCAGTGTTAGCCGAAAAACTCAGTCAGGATCTCGCCAAAGCGGGCCTGCAAGTCGATGCTCAGCAGCAACAGCAACTCCTTGCCTTTGTGGCGCTGCTCGACAAGTGGAACAAGGCCTATAACCTGACGTCGGTGCGGGAACCGGCGCAAATGCTGACCCGCCATATCCTCGATAGCCTGGTGGTGTCACCTCATCTGGTGGGCACGCGTTTTATCGATGTGGGTACAGGCCCCGGTTTACCGGGCATTCCGCTGGCCATCATCAATCCGGATAAAGAGTTTGTTTTGCTCGACAGCCTCGGTAAACGTATTCGTTTCCAAAAGCAGGTGGCAGTGGAGCTTGGGCTTAAAAACATCAGTTCGGTGGAAAGCCGGGTCGAGCTGTATCAACCGGAGCAGGGATTTGACGGCGTGCTCAGCCGTGCTTTTGCATCTGTGGGCGATATGCTCAGCTGGTGCCATCATCTGCCAGCCGAAGACGGCTGTTTTTATGCTCTCAAGGGCCAACTTGCGGACGAGGAAATGGCCGGGATCCCCGAAGGCGTTAAGTTGATTGAAACCATCAGGCTCACAGTCCCCGGACTGGATGAGCAGAGGCATCTGCTGAAATTGGTCAAAGCGTGACCCTCTGCCTTGCAATTGGCAGCAACATCAAGCAACTTGTCCAAGGCGTTATGTCTTGGTTGAACGACAGAATAACAACAGGGTGAAATTGTGGGGAAAGTCATTGCTGTAGCCAACCAGAAAGGTGGCGTAGGAAAAACAACTACTTGCATTAACCTGGCAGCGTCGCTGGCAGCAACCCGTCGCAAGGTGCTGCTGATAGACCTCGATCCCCAGGGCAATGCCACCATGGGCAGTGGTGTCGATAAATACGAGGTAGAAAATACCGCTTATGAGCTGCTCGTGGAGGAAAAGCCCTTTGCCGATGTGGTGGTGAAAGATACTCAGGGCAAGTACGATCTGATTGCCGCCAATGGTGATGTGACAGCCGCCGAAATTAAGCTGATGGAGTTTTTTGCCCGTGAGGTGCGCTTGCGTAATGCGTTGGCCCCCATTCGCGATCAGTATGATTATATTTTTATCGACTGTCCGCCATCCCTGAACATGCTGACCGTGAATGCCATGTCGGCTGCCGATTCAGTGCTGGTGCCCATGCAATGTGAGTATTTTGCCCTCGAAGGTCTCACAGCCCTTATCGATACCATAGGCAAGCTGGCCTCCATGGTAAATCCGGGGCTTGGCATCGAAGGAATTTTGCGTACCATGTACGATCCTCGCAATCGATTGGCCAATGATGTGTCCGATCAGCTCAAGCAGCATTTTGGCGAGAAAGTTTACCGGACTGTGATCCCCCGTAATATCCGTCTGGCCGAGGCCCCCAGTTTTGGCGCGCCCGCCATGTATTACGACAAATCCAGTGCCGGTGCCAAGGCCTACCTGGCCCTGGCCGGAGAGATGATTCGCCGGGGCGAGCAAACCCAGGCAAAAAAGCAGGCGTAAGGATTAGCAATGACTTTGAAAAAACGGGGCTTGGGTAAAGGATTGGATGCACTGCTGAGCACCAGCCATGCCGCCAGTAAAAAACTGGAACAGGAAGCCGCCCGGTCCGACAAACAGGATGACCTGGTGCATCTGGATGTGGATTTGCTGCAACCCGGCAAGTACCAGCCCCGTAAGGACATGTCACCAGAGGCATTGGAAGAACTGGCCGAGTCCATTCGTGCCCAGGGTATCATTCAGCCCATAGTGGTGCGCAAAGTCGCCGAGCAAAAGTACGAAATCATTGCCGGTGAGCGCCGCTGGCGCGCCTCGCAATTGGCCAAGCTTGATAAAGTGCCCTGTATCATCAAGCAGGTGCCCGACGAGTCAGCGGTGGCCATCGCCCTGATTGAAAACATTCAGCGTGAAGATCTCAATGCCATGGAAGAAGCCATTGCCTTGCATCGTCTGCTGGAAGAATTCGAACTCACTCACCAGCAGGTGGCGGATGCTGTGGGTAAATCCCGCACCACAGTCACCAACCTGCTGCGTCTCAACAGTCTGAACGAACCCGTTAAGCGATTGCTTGAATATGGCGATATCGACATGGGGCATGCCCGTGCGCTGCTCGCCGTTGAGGGTGAAGAACAGACAAATCTGGCACGTTTAGTTGCCGCCAAAGAGCTCACCGTTCGGGAAACTGAACGATTAATTAATAGAACCTTAAATCCCGCTAAAGAAGCAGAAAAACCGGTAAAAGATCACGATGTAAGCCGTCTGGAGCAGCAGTTGATTGAAAAGCTGGGCGCCAAGGTTTCCATTGCTCACGGCAGTAAGGGCAAGGGAAAAATTGTAATTAACTACCAAAATCTCGCTGAATTAGACGGTATTCTCAGTAAAATCCGCTGATTCCGGGCAGTTAACAGAGTTTCATGTAAATTTGTGACGAATGTTAATCTTTGCTTTTTGAATCTTTGGTCGTAGAACCATTGAAAAGTGGCGATTTTACGCATCTCAAAGTTGCATTGAAGGCCCGAAAAGGTATACTTTCGCAAGCTTTTTGTACTGTGACTTTTTACGGCATTTTGTTGTCCGGTCACAGAAACAAAAAGTCCGAATGCGGAGAATGAGAATTGAGCAAGGTTTTGGCGCGTCGTGGCCGGTGGTCTGCCTATAAATTGGTGTTGATGCAGGCGGCGATAGCCGGGGGTGCGTCAGTTCTCTTCTTCGTCGTCTGGGGAGCGCAATACGGGGTATCGGCTTTGGCCGGTGCTGCAGTAGCTGTGCTCCCTAATTTTGTATTCGCAACCCTCGCTTTTTCCCATTCGGGAGCAAGTGCAGCAGGGAAGGTACTGAAAACCTTCTACTGGGGGGAAGCGGTAAAGTTGCTGTTAACCATTGCCCTGTTTTCGTTGGTGTTTATCAATTTGAAAATCGTCTTTATGCCGCTTTTCGTTTGCTACTCACTGGCACTCCTGGTGCATTGGACAGCGCCTTTATACTTCAAGCAAAAGTAAAGTGGGATGAATCATGGCTGCAACTGGTGAAGCGTTAACACCGCAGGGCTATATCCAGCATCACCTGACCAACCTTTCCGTTGGTGAAGGATTCTGGACATGGCATATTGATTCGTTGCTCTTTTCGGTTGGTCTTGGTGTTCTGTTCCTGTGGATTTTCCGTAGCGTTGGCAAGAAAGCGACTACTGGCGTTCCCGGCAAGCTTCAGTGCTTTGTCGAGATGATCGTCGAGTTCGTTGACAACAGCGTGAAAGAAACCTTCCACGGTCGCAATGCCCTGATCGCTCCTCTCGCTCTGACCATCTTCGTTTGGGTTTTCATGATGAACTTCATGGACATGGTGCCAGTTGACTGGCTGCCACACACCGCGGCTATGCTGGGTGTGCCTTACCTGAAAGTGGTTCCGACGACTGACCTGAACATCACCTTCAGCCTCGCGCTGGGCGTGTTCTTGCTGATTATCTACTACAGCATCAAGGTCAAGGGAGTGTCTGGCTTCGTGAAAGAACTGACACTGCAGCCCTTTAACCACTGGGCAATGATACCCGTCAACCTCCTGCTGGAATCAGTTACCCTGATAGCCAAGCCAATCTCATTGGCTCTGCGTCTATTCGGTAACCTGTATGCGGGTGAGTTGATCTTCATCCTTATTGCGCTGATGTATGGTGCCAACTGGCTGATCGCCTCTCTGGGTGTAACCCTGCAACTGGGTTGGTTGATCTTCCACATTCTGGTTATCACACTGCAAGCGTTTATCTTCATGATGCTGACTATTGTTTACCTCAGCATGGCCCATGAAGATCATTAAGGATTGCTGAAGAAATTTTTTTAAACTAAATCATCAACTAATTTAGATTTAGATACTGGAGATACAGATGGAAACTATTCTGGGCTTTACTGCAATCGCTGTTGCTCTGCTGATTGGTATGGGTGCACTGGGTACCGCTATCGGTTTCGGTCTTCTGGGTGGCAAGTTCCTGGAAGGCGCTGCTCGTCAACCAGAAATGGCTCCTATGCTGCAGGTTAAGATGTTCATCGTGGCTGGTCTGCTCGACGCCGTAACCATGATCGGTGTGGGTATCGCTCTGTACATGCTGTTCACCAACCCACTGGGCGCAATGCTGTAATAAAACCGCTTCTGTCTTAACTCAAAATAGGAGGCTGTTGTGAATATCAACGCTACCCTAATCGGTCAGACGGTCGCCTTTATTATCTTCGTGTGGTTCTGCATGAAGTATGTTTGGCCTCCTTTGATGAATGCCATCGAAGAGCGCCAAAAGAGGATTGCTGACGGTCTCGCAAACGCTGACCGCGCGGCAAAAGACCTGGAGCTCGCTCAGGCCAAGGCCACCGAGCAGCTCAAAGAAGCCAAAGCTACAGCCAATGAAATCATCGAGTCTGCCAACAAGCGCAAGGCTCAGATTGTTGAAGAAGCAAAAGCCGAGGCTGACGCTGAGCGTGCACGTATCATCGCTCAGGGCAAAGCTGAAATTGAAGCTGAACGCAATCGCGTGAAAGAGGAACTGCGCAAGCAGGTTGCTACTCTGGCCCTTGCTGGTGCTGAGAAGATCCTCGAACGTTCGATTGATGCAGCCGCACACAGTGACATAGTTGAAAAGCTTGTCGCTGAAATTTGATAAGGGAGAAGGGGTATGGCTGAGTTAACCACCATTGCTCGCCCTTATGCAAAGGCAGCTTTTGATTTTGCCGTTGAAAAACAAGCCGTGGACGGCTGGGCCGAAATGCTCGGTTTTGCTGCGCTGGTAAGTGAAAACGAAACCATGCGCCCACTGCTCGCTGGCTCTATGGCCAGTAGCGCGCTCGCCAAACTCTTTATTGATGTTTGTGGTGAGCAGCTCAACGAGCACGGTCAAAACCTGATCAAGGTGATGGCTGAAAACGGTCGTTTGGAAGTACTGCCTGCTGTAGCTCAGCTTTTCGCTGAGTACCGTTTGGAATGGGCCAAGGAAGTAGAAGCCGATGTGGTTTCTGCCACCGAGCTTTCCGACGCACAAAAACAGCAGATTGGTGTTTCCCTAGAGAAACGTCTCGCACGCAAAGTTAAGCTGAATTGCAGCGTGGATGCCGGCCTGATCGCCGGTGTAATTATCAAGGCAGGGGACCTCGTTATCGATGGTTCTGTGAGCGGCAAACTGGCCCGCCTGTCTGATAAGCTGCAATCGTAATTGGGAGTTTGAGCATGCAACTGAATTCCACTGAAATCAGCGATCTGATTAAGCAGCGGATCGAGCAGTTCGACGTAGTCAGCGAAGCCCGTAACGAAGGTACTATCGTTGCGGTAAGCGATGGCATCATCCGCGTACACGGCCTGGCCGATGTAATGCAGGGTGAGATGATCGAACTGCCTGGCAACCGTTATGCAATCGCGTTGAACCTTGAGCGCGACTCTGTCGGTGCCGTAGTAATGGGTCCTTATGCCGATCTGGCTGAGGGCGTAAAAGTGAAAACCACTGGCCGTATTCTGGAAGTTCCAGTTGGCCGCGGTCTGCTTGGCCGTGTGGTAAACACCCTGGGTGAGCCAATCGACGGCAAGGGCCCCATCGACAACGATGGTTTTGCTCCTGTTGAAGTGATTGCACCAGGTGTAATTGACCGTAAATCAGTTTCTCAGCCAGTTCAGACTGGTTACAAAGCCGTTGACTCCATGATCCCAATCGGTCGTGGTCAGCGTGAGCTGATCATCGGTGACCGTCAGACTGGTAAAACTGCGATGGCTATCGACGCCATCATCAACCAGCGCGATTCTGGCATCAAGTGTGTGTACGTGGCTGTAGGCCAGAAGGCTTCTACCATCGCCAACGTAGTACGCAAGCTGGAAGAGCACGGTGCTCTGGCTAACACTGTTGTGGTTGTTGCTTCTGCGTCAGAAGCCGCTGCTCTGCAGTTCCTGGCACCATACTCTGGTTGTACCATGGGTGAATACTTCCGTGACCGCGGTGAAGATGCCCTGATCGTATACGATGACCTGTCCAAGCAGGCCGTTGCTTACCGTCAGATCTCCCTGCTGCTGCGTCGTCCACCAGGACGTGAAGCTTACCCAGGTGACGTATTCTATTTGCACTCTCGTCTGCTGGAACGTGCTTCCCGCGTGAACGAAGAGTACGTTGAGAAGTTCACCAAGGGCGCCGTGACTGGCAAGACCGGTTCTTTGACCGCTCTGCCTATCATCGAAACCCAAGCCGGTGACGTATCTGCGTTCGTACCGACCAACGTAATTTCTATTACCGACGGTCAGATCTTCCTGGAAACCAACCTGTTTAACTCTGGCCTGCGTCCAGCGGTTAACCCAGGTATTTCGGTATCCCGTGTAGGTGGTGCCGCCCAGACCAAGATCATCAAGAAACTGTCCGGTGGTATCCGTACCGCACTGGCACAGTATCGTGAGCTTGCTGCGTTCTCTCAGTTTGCATCTGACCTTGACGATGCAACTCGTGCTCAGTTGGAGCACGGTGAGCGTGTTACCGAACTGATGAAGCAGAAGCAATATGCCCCAATGAGCGTAGCCGAACAGGCTGTGGTGATCTTCGCCGCAGAAAAAGGCTTCCTGAAGGGTATTGCTCTGAAGAAAGTTGGTGATTTCGAAGCCGCTCTGCTCGCTTTCATGAACGCCGAGCATGCCAACCTGATGAAGCTTATCAACGATACCGGCGACTACAATGCCGAAATCGAAGCTGAGCTGAAGGCTGGTCTCGACAAGTTCGTGGCAACCCAAACCTGGTAAAAATCGTCGAGGTGTCATAAGGCACCTCAGGTCCAGATTGGAGAGTAGAGATGGCCGGCGCAAAAGAGATTAAAACCAAGATCGCGAGTGTAAAAAACACTCAGAAGATCACTTCCGCCATGGAAATGGTGGCAGCCAGCAAAATGCGCAGAGCGCAGGACCGCATGACTGCCAGCCGTCCATACGCGGAAAGCATGCGTAAGGTGATCGGTCACGTTGCCCAGGGTTCTCTCGAGTACAAACACCCCTATTTAGAGGTGAGAGAGGCCAAGCGCGTCGGCTACATTGTTGTAGCATCCGACCGCGGTCTTTGTGGTGGTCTGAACGTCAACCTGTTCAAAAAGGTTGTGTCAGACGTGAAGAACTGGAAAGCCCAGGGTGTTGAGGTAGAGTTCTGCCCCATCGGTGCCCGCAGTGTGCAGTTTTTCAAAGCTTTCGGCGGAAAAGTACAGGCCCAAGCTTCAGGCCTCGGTGATGCTCCAAAGCTCGCTGACCTGATCGGTACTGTGCGCGTTATGCTGCAAGCTTACAACGAAGGCAAACTGGATCGTCTGTACGTGGTATTCAACAAGTTTGTGAACACCATGACCCAGACACCCGTGATCGAGCAGCTGCTGCCTTTGCCTAAATCCGAAGATGATGAAATTGCTCATCACTGGGACTACATCTACGAGCAGGATCCGAAAGACCTTCTGGATACTCTGCTGGTGCGTTATGTGGAGTCTCAGGTGTACCAGGGTGTTGTGGAAAACATCGCGTCTGAACAGGCTGCCCGTATGGTGGCGATGAAGGCTGCGACTGACAACGCCGGTACGCTGATCGATGACCTGCAACTGGTTTACAACAAGGCCCGTCAGGCTGCGATTACGCAGGAACTGTCGGAAATTGTTTCCGGTGCAGCAGCGGTTTAAGGCTTAGGTAACGAATACAAGTTTTAGAGGATTAATCATGAGCACAGGTACTGTTGTCCAAGTAATTGGCGCGGTTGTGGACGTAGAGTTTCCACAGCATGCCGTACCTCAGGTATATGACGCTCTGAAGATCACAGGTGAAGGTACCTGTAACGGCCTGGTGCTGGAAGTTCAGCAGCAGCTCGGTGGCGGTGTGGTTCGTACCATCGCCATGGGTTCTTCCGACGGTCTGCGTCGTGGTATCGAGGTTGAAAACACTGGTTCCGCTATTGCCGTTCCTGTTGGTAAGGCCACTCTGGGTCGTATCATGAACGTGCTGGGCGAGCCTGTGGATGAAGCGGGTCCTATCGGTGAAGAAGATCGTTATGTTATTCACCGTGCCGCTCCTTCCTATGAAGAGCAGTCAAACACGACTGAACTGCTGGAAACCGGTATCAAGGTAATCGACCTGGTATGTCCATTCGCCAAGGGTGGTAAAGTAGGTCTGTTCGGTGGTGCGGGCGTTGGTAAGACAGTTAACATGATGGAACTGATCAACAACATCGCCAAGGCCCACTCTGGTCTGTCAGTATTCGCCGGTGTAGGTGAGCGTACCCGTGAAGGTAACGACTTCTACTACGAAATGATGGAATCAGGCGTACTGGACAAGGTAGCCATGGTGTACGGTCAGATGAACGAGCCACCAGGAAACCGTCTGCGTGTGGCCCTGACCGGTCTGACCATGGCCGAGAAGTTCCGTGACGAGGGTAAAGACGTACTGTTGTTCGTTGACAACATCTACCGTTACACCCTGGCCGGTACCGAAGTATCAGCACTGCTGGGCCGTATGCCATCAGCCGTAGGTTATCAGCCTACTCTGGCTGAGGAGATGGGTGTTCTGCAGGAGCGTATTACTTCTACCAAGACTGGTTCTATTACCTCCGTACAGGCGGTATACGTACCAGCGGACGACTTGACCGACCCAAGCCCAGCCACCACCTTCGCCCACTTGGATGCGACCGTGGTACTGTCTCGTCAAATCGCTTCTCTGGGTATTTACCCAGCGGTTGACCCACTGGATTCCACCTCTCGTCAGCTGGATCCACTGGTAGTTGGCCAGGAGCACTATGACGTGGCTAACGGCGTTCAAAACGTTCTGCAGCGCTACAAAGAGCTGAAAGACATCATCGCCATCCTGGGTATGGACGAACTGTCAGACGACGACAAGATGACAGTATCCCGCGCCCGTAAGATTGAGCGTTTCCTGTCTCAGCCTTTCCACGTAGCGGAAGTATTTACCGGTTCTCCCGGTAAGTACGTGCCTCTGAAAGACACTATCCGTGGCTTCAAGGGCATTCTGGAAGGTGAGTTCGACCACATTCCAGAGCAAGCGTTCTACATGGTTGGCTCTGTCGACGAAGCTGTTGAGAAAGCCAACAAGAAGTAATTCGGGCCCTGCCTGAGTCTTAAATGGAGAACGCTATGGCCATGACAGTACATCTTGATATCGTAAGTGCAGAAACTCGCATTTTTTCCGGTCTGGTAGAACACCTGCAAGTGACCGGTGGCGAAGGTGAACTGGGCATTATGCCCGGCCACGCCCCTCTGCTGACTTTTATCAAACCTGGCATGGTGCGCATCGTTAAGCAGCACGGTAAAGAAGAGGTCTTTTACCTGTCCGGCGGTTTGCTGGAAGTACAAGCCAATTCTGTGTCTGTGCTGGCTGATGTGGCTTTGCGTGCCGAAGACATTGATGAGCAGGCGGCTCTGGAAGCCAAACGTCGCGCCGAGGCCCATATGGCCGAAGCCGGTGCCGATTTCAACTATGCCGCGGCAGCCATTGAGCTGGCCAAGGCCGTAGCTCAGCTGCGTGTGGTTGAAACCATCAAGAAGAACATTGCCAGATAAGGTGAATGTGTCCCAAAAAAGGCGCCCCAGGGCGCCTTTTTTATTGGGCAAAAAAGCGTGCCTTCCTTTGCGTGGCGATGAATTTTAATTGGCCATCGGGTACACTTGCGCCAGATTAAAGATAAGGGACCTCCTATGTCACTCAATGTAGTCATTCTTGCCGCCGGAAAAGGCACCCGTATGCGCTCAGACCTGCCTAAGGTACTGCACAGCGTCGCCCACAAACCCATGGTTCAGCACGTGATAGACACGGCCCGTGAACTTAACGCCGATAACATCAATCTGGTGTATGGCTACGGCGGCGAACTGCTGAAAGCGAGGCTGGGTGAGCAGCCGCTGAACTTTGTGCTGCAGGCCGAGCAGTTGGGCACAGGCCATGCTGTGGCGCAGGCGATTGACCACATTAATGATGACGACACAGTGCTGGTGCTTTACGGCGATGTACCGCTCACCCGTAAGGAAACCCTCGAAGCTCTGCTGGCCGCCCGTCAACCTGACGGTGTGGCAGTGCTGACTGTGCATCTGGACAACCCCACAGGCTATGGCCGCATGGTGCGTGAAGGCGGCAAAGTTGTTGGCATCGTCGAGCAGAAGGATGCCAGCCCAGAGCAGCTTAAGATTAACGAAATCAACAGCGGCATCATGGCCCTGCCCGGCAAGCGTTTGAAGAGCTGGCTTGGCCGTCTCGAGAACAACAACGCCCAGGGCGAGTTCTACCTCACAGATGTCATCGCCATGGCCCACGCCGATGGTGTGGCCATTGATACCGCTCACCCCACCAATCCCATCGAGACCGAAGGCGCCAATAACCGGGTACAACTGGCTGCACTGGAGCGAGCCTATCAGGCTCGCCGCGCCGAAGAGCTGATGCTCAGTGGTGCCAACCTGCGTGACCCGGCCCGTATCGACATACGCGGTGACGTGACTGTGGGGATGGATGTGATGATCGATGTAAACGTGATTTTTGAAGGCAAGGTCAAGCTTGGCAATAACGTCACCATTGGTGCCGGTGCCATCCTCATCGACTGTGAGATTGCCGACAACGCCGACATCAAACCCTACAGCATCATCGAAGGTGCCAAACTGGGCGACAGCGCCAGTGCCGGCCCGTTCGCCCGTTTGCGCCCCGGCGCCGAGCTGCACAAAGACGCCCACATCGGCAACTTTGTCGAAATGAAAAAAGCTGTGCTCGGTGAAGGCTCCAAGGCTGGGCATCTTGCCTATCTCGGTGACGCCGAGATTGGCAAGGGTGTGAACATAGGCGCAGGTACCATCACCTGTAACTACGATGGCGCCAACAAGCATTTGACTGTGATTGAAGACGATGTCTTTGTCGGCAGTGATACCCAGCTGGTGGCTCCTGTGGTTATTCGTAAGGGCGCGACCCTGGGGGCGGGCTCTACCGTGACCCACGAAGTGGGCGAAAACGAGCTGGTGATCACCCGGGTGAAGCAGCGTCATATTCAGGGCTGGCAGCGTCCGGTGAAAAAGCCAAAGTAAAGTCCAAAGCGGGGTCAAGGGCGGCGCATTAGCGCCGCTTTTTTGTTGCTGGGCGCGCCTTTCGTGATCCCCCTCACCTGCAATTGTAAATTACCGTAAAGAAAATCAAATAAGAACCATTCTCAATTATAGTGCTGCCAGTTTCGTAAGACTTTTTGACAGAGTTGGTAAAGAGGTAGGCATGTTACTCAAATTCTCCACCCTGAGCCTGGCCGTGTTGGCCGCGCTGCAATCCCCGCTGGCACTGGCCAATGAAGCATCCCATGGCGACATGGAGCGTATCGAAGTTAAAGGCCGCAGCTTTAACGAATACAAGGTCGGTGCTGCTAATGGCGCCATGCGCGGCGATATGTTATTGCTGGAGACGCCACAGTCAGTGAGTGTGATCCCGGACTTCGTAACCGACGAGCAGCTCGCCACTAACCTTGCTGAAGTGCTGGTGAACGACTCTTCCATCACTGCCGGTACCCAACGCTGGAACCGTCAGGTGTTTTCACTGCGGGGGTTCGAGCTGGACTCTGGCTCTGGCTACCTCGCCAACGGCCATCAGCTGTTTGCCCACTATGTGTTGCCGATTGAAATCTTAAGCCAGGTGGAAGTGCTCAAGGGGCCTTCTTCCATGCTCTATGGCCAGTCTGGCCCGGGTGGGCTGGTGAACATGGTCACCAAGAAGCCTACCTATGACCCCCTATTTGAACTGGGCTTTGATACCGATGAAGAAGGTTCGACCCGCTTTCAGCTGGATGCAGGTGGCGCGCTGACGGATTCACTGCGCTACAGAGCCGTGGCCGTCAAACAGGACACCGAGTACTGGCGCAGCTATTCACCGTTGCCGGGCGAACAGGCCGAGCAACAGGAGCGTGACCGTTGGCTCGGCTTTGTTGCCGTCGATTACGACATCAGCGACAAGGTGCTGCTGTCGCTGCGCTATGACCGCACCGAAGATAAAACCGGCATCGATATTGGCGGTTGGCTCGACAAAGACGGCAACCTGATTGGTGGCCGCGAACAAATCTGGGATATGCCCTGGGCCTTTACCGACAATAGCATCACCAATCTGGGCGCCGATCTGGCTTGGCAGTTAAGTGACAACTGGCATTTGAAGCTGGGTTATAACGATCAACAGTTCAATCGGCAACGCTTTGATTCGGCGCCTCGTTACAATGCCGATGCCATGACCAAGGGATACCAGCTAAGCCCCTTCGACCGTTTCGATGACTGGAGCCACAAGACGGCATACGTGGACTTAAATGGTGAGTTTGAACTGGCGGGGATGGAGCACAAATTGCTGCTGGGCGCCAATAAGCTGGATTATGGCTATGCCCAATTGAGAACGCCCGGTGCAAAGCAAAATGTTATGCCCGGTGTGGCTGTGCCCCGTCCCGACATTTCCTACAAGGATGACACCAGCTGGTACACCAGTGAGTACCAGTTCTACGGCGTTTACCTGCAAGACCTTATCAGCATCAACGACCAGTGGAAGGTATTGGCCGGCGTGCGCTTCGATGAGCAAAAGGAAGACTCCGGCAACGATAATGCCGTATCGCCCAAATTTGGTGTGATTTGGCAGCCGCAGCAGGACTTGAGCCTGTACGCCAACTACTCCAGGAGTTTCGTCCCTCAGGGTAAGGTCAATGATGAGAACGACCTGAGCCATGAAATGGAGCTGGATCCTGAATTTGGTACCCAATATGAACTGGGTGCCAAATGGGAGCTGATGAATGGCGGTCTGCTGCTGACCGGCGCCCTGTTTGATATCGAAATCGATAACCGTATTGTGGTGCATACCCTGGACGTGCCGGTTGGCGATATCACCAGGGTGACCCGTCAGGATGGGATTCAGCATCATAAAGGGATGGAGCTGGGTGCCCAGGGCCAGGTCAGTGACAGCCTGTTCCTGACTGCCTCCATGATGTACCTGGATGCCGAATACAAAACCGCCGACAGCCTGAATGGCAAGACGCCAATCGATGCACCTGAGTGGTCGGCCAATATCTGGAGCCGCTATGAAGTGACGGATAACTTTGCGGTGAACCTGGGCGCTGTTTATGTGGGTGAACGTTTTGCCGATACCCAAAACAGCATCCGCAAAGACGGTTATGTTCGCTTCGATATGGGCGCCGCTTACACCTTCCATATCGGCGGCAGTGAATTTGATGTACGCGCCAACGTGCGCAACCTGTTCGATACCGAATATCTGGATGGCGGCAACTACCAGATGGTGACCATAGGTCAGGAGCGCAACGTTAACCTCGCGCTGAACGCCAGGTTCTAAACTTTCCCGCGCATCCAACCCAAACACAAAAGGCGGCCTAGAGGCTGCCTTTTGTGTTTCCGGTCTAAATTTCGCTCTTGGTCATTTTGTTTCGTTTATATATAATCTATCTTTCGAATCGAAAGTTGTGTGAAAGAAACGGATGACCAAACGCAATACTCAGCAGCGCCGCCGCAGCATTATCGAACTTCTGAATGCCCAGGGTGAGGTGAATGTGGACCAATTGGCGAGCGAGTTTGCCACCTCCGAGGTGACCATTCGCAAGGACCTGGCAGAGCTTGAGAAGGCGGGCTTGCTGTTTCGCCGTTATGGTGGCGCCGTGCCCTTGCCCCAGGAGCTGAACGCCCAGGCAGTGGCCATCTCCCCGGTGAAGCTTGCCATAGCCAAAGAGGCGGCCAAACTCATCCGCGACCATAACCGCATCATCATTGACTATGGCAGCACCACATTGGGGCTTATTCCCGAACTTGCCCAACGGCGCGGGTTGGTGGTGATGACCAATTCGCTGCAGCTGGCCAATGCCATCCATGAACTGGAGCAGGAACCAACACTTCTGATGACCGGCGGCACCTGGGATCCCCATTCCGAAAGCTTTCAGGGGCTGGTGGCCGAGCAGGTACTGCGCTCTTACGACTTCGATCAACTTTTTATCGGTGCCGATGGCATAGACCTCAGCCGCGGCACCACCACCTTCAACGAACTCGTTGGCCTGTCACGTGTGATGGCCGAGGTGTCGCGGGAGGTAATTGTCATGCTGGAGTCCGACAAGATAGGCCGACGCATTCCCAATCTCGAGCTGCCCTGGAGTCAGGTCAGCGCAGTGGTCACAGACAACAGATTGCCCAAAGAGGCAGTGGCCACCATAGAGACCCATGGGGTGAAGGTGTATCTGGCGGATGTTCAGTAGTTAGTTTTTACAGACCTTACGGAAATACAAGCATGTGTGGAATCGTTGGCGCCGTGGCGCAAAGGGACGTGGCCGAAATTTTGCTCGAGGGCCTGCGTCGTCTTGAATATCGTGGTTATGACTCTGCCGGTATGGCAGTGATCCAGAATGCCGAAATGAACCGTACCCGCCGGGTGGGTAAGGTCCAGGAGCTGGCCGACGCACTGGCCGAAGCCCCGCTTACCGGTGGTACAGGCATAGCCCATACCCGCTGGGCGACCCATGGTGAGCCGAGCGAGCGTAACGCGCACCCGCACCAGTCCGAGGGTGATATCGCGGTGGTGCACAACGGCATTATCGAAAACCACGCCAGGCTGCGTGAGCGCTTGAAGGGTCTGGGTTATCAGTTCAATTCAGATACCGACACCGAGGTGATTTGCCACCTGGTGCACCATGAACTCAAGAGCCACGATACTCTGCTGGCCGCCGTTCAGGCCACGGTGAAGCAGCTCGAAGGCGCTTACGGCACCGTAGTGATTGACCGCCGCGACCCTGAGCGTCTGGTTGTGGCCCGCAGCGGCAGCCCGCTGGTGATTGGTTTCGGTCTGGGTGAAAACTTTGTGGCCTCAGATCAGCTGGCGCTGCTACCGGTGACCCGCACCTTCGCCTTCCTCGAAGAAGGTGATGTGGCCGAAGTGACCCGCCGTGACGTGCGCATCTTCGATGTGGATGGCAATGAGGTAGAGCGTGAAGCCAAAGAGTCGGAAGTGACCCACGATGCCGGCGACAAGGGCGAATACCGCCACTATATGCTCAAGGAAATCTATGAGCAGCCACGTGCCCTGGCGCGCACCCTGGAAGGCCGCATCGCCAACATGCAGGTGCTGGACAGCGCCTTCGGCGACAAAGCAGCCGACCTCTTGAAAGACATCAAACACGTGCAGATCATCGCCTGTGGTACCAGTTACCATGCGGGCATGGCCGCCCGTTACTGGTTGGAACAATGGGCCGGTGTGTCCTGTAACGTGGAAATCGCCTCCGAATTCCGCTATCGCAAGTCGCACCTGTTCCCCAACAGTCTGCTGGTGACCATCTCCCAGTCCGGTGAAACCGCCGATACCCTGGCCGCGCTGCGTCTGGCCAAAGAAATGGGCTATCAGGCCACCCTGACCATCTGTAATGCCCCCGGTTCATCCCTGGTACGCGAATCTGACATGGCTTACATGATGAAAGCAGGCGCCGAAATCGGTGTGGCCTCCACCAAGGCCTTTACCGTGCAACTGGCTGGCCTCCTGATGCTGACCGCCGTGATTGGCCGCAACAACGGTATGTCTGCCGAGCTGCAATCATCATTAACCCAAAGCCTGCAATCACTGCCTGCCAAGGTTGAGCAGGCACTGGGTCTGGACGATGCCATTGCTTCACTGGCCGAAGACTTTGCCGACAAGCATCATGCGCTGTTCCTCGGCCGCGGCGATCAGTACCCCATCGCCATGGAAGGGGCACTCAAGCTCAAGGAAATCTCTTACATCCACGCCGAGGCTTATGCTTCCGGTGAGCTCAAACACGGCCCGCTGGCACTGATCGACGCCGATATGCCGGTGATTGTGGTCGCGCCCAATAACGAGCTGCTTGAAAAGCTGAAATCCAACGTGGAGGAAGTGCGTGCCCGTGGCGGCCTGATGTATGTGTTTGCCGACAAGGATGCCGAGTTCCAGTCTGACGACACCATGAAGGTGATCCCGGTGCCTCACTGTGATGAGTTTATGGCGCCGCTCATTTACACCATTCCGCTGCAGCTGCTGTCGTACCACGTGGCCTTGATTAAAGGCACCGACGTTGACCAGCCACGTAACCTGGCCAAGTCGGTTACCGTAGAGTAATCAGACTGTCTGTTGAGTTAAGCCTCCCTTTGGGGAGGCTTTTTTATGACATTTATTTGTCTTTTGACGGGGAATTTAACTTTTACTTAACCTTTGCATTTTGCTGACGTTGCTTTACATCGGACTTCATACACTGACTGGTGTGTTCCTTATGCGGAGGTAGAGACGATGAATCGCACGGTATTAACTGCGTTGGCGATAGTGCCAATTATCATGCTTGCTGGCTGTACCCATCATCATCGGGTCCACTCACAAGGCGGGCGCCCAGTCGCGCTGCAAATTCACGGCACAGACGCTGAGCACCATTCGGCACAAATCCTGATTTTGAATGCCCGCCCTAATCCAAAAGCGCTTTGCCGTCAGCACGGCAATCACTGGCATTGTGCGAGGTAATGATGATGAAACCGAACAAGAGTGTGGCGCTGGCATGGATGATTACTGTGGCTGGCTGCGGTGGCAGCGACGGCAGTGGAGGGGAGTCCGAACAACCTGTGTTGGCACTTAAGCCAGCCACACCCACCTTCAGTGTTAAACCCGACGCAATCATTTACGAACCATACACCCACATAGAATTCAGTGCCGATTTGGCCGCTTCCTATGAGTGCCAGCTCGATACCGATGACAAGAGTGGTGATATTACCGATTGTTCCAGCCCTATGTTGCTGTTGCCGCTGGCGGCAGACAGTCATCGCTTTAAGGTGTGGGCGGTGGCGGACAATGGCGCTCGCAGTAACTCGGCGGAGTTGTCTTGGCAGGTAGCCAGCACCTTTGGTGCAGATGGCAGTGTCCATGCTGATCTGGTCAGAACCAGTGTTATGCCCTCCAAGGCTGACCCGGCAAGCTGGCGTGGCATATTCAGGATTAACTGTGATTTTGCCCATTCCAGTTATCACGATCCCATAGTGTTTCCCGGGCAGGCCAATGCGGCACATTTACACCGCTTTTATGGTAACACCCTGGTTGATGAAACAACCGATATCGACTCCTTGTTTACAGAAGGTGAATCCAGCTGTCAGGGAAACACTCTAAACCGGTCTGCCTATTGGGTGCCTGCATTACTGGCACCCGAATATAATCCTGTCACCGGTGAACCTCTTTATGATGAACAGGGTGAACTGCGCTGGCGTGTTGTGCCTGCTGTGGTGGGAAATGATGAGCAAGCCCATGAAATCTTCTACTACTCCGCCGGTGTGGACGATTTGGACGCGATTCAGTCCATTCCCGTTGGGATGAAGATTATTGCCGGTAATGCCAAGGCGGGTCCCGGCTCTGAGCAGGATACTGCCGTTGTGCGCTGGCATTGCCAATCATGGGGATCGTCTGATGCCGGTAATCCGCGCTGGAGCAGCACAATTCCTGAGTGTGTTGCTCCCGACAGATTGCGGATGGACGTGTTTTTCCCCAGCTGCTGGAACGGTACAGATTTGGATTCTGCCGATCATCAAAGTCACTTGGCCTATCCACAGCGGGGCAGCGGTACTCAGGGGATGATTTGTCCTGCCACCCATCCCGTGCCCATTATCAGAGTGAGTTTTCACTATGCATTCGGGGTGACTCCGGATGTGTATGAGCCTCAATCAAAAAGCAGTCGTGGATGGCGATTGGCTTCTGACATGTATGACGTGACGCAGGATTCGCCCGGAGGCATATCGCTGCATGCGGACTGGATGAATGCCTGGCACCCAGAGGTACTGCAAACCGTGCTGGACGGGTGTATTCGAGAGGGATTGGATTGCCATGACGGCAATCTGGCCAATGGATTTCGCCTGACTGGAACCCGCCCCGGCAGTCAGACTGAACCACCAATCATCAATATGGGGATGGGCTATTAAACATTGTGCTAAACGTTACTCGCCTTAAGGGATCAGGCGAGTAGCTGAGGCAACTGCTTTTTTGCCTCTATGCGCTTCCAGACTTTTTCGTGGAAGTAAAACACCACGGTATTTATGGTTGGCTCAATCAGGGCCACGGCGCCACCGATAAGCAGGCTGCCGGTGAGCAAATACGTGATGCTGAAGGCCACACCAAAGTGCAGCGTGGCAAAGGTCATGGTCTTGAGCATGGTGGTGTCTCCCATTGATTAATTAACTCAGATGATAATAGTTATCAGTTGCAAGTAAAGTTAATTTGATCAATAGCGGCAAACGATACAGTCGATTAACCAAAAAGACGCAGCACCTGGCTGCGTCTTTTGCTGGTGGAGTACAAGCTTAGGTCAGTAGTGCCAGGGGAACTTGCTGTAATCCTGATCGCGCTTTTCCAAAAACGCATCGCGGCCTTCGCGTGCTTCTTCTGTGCCGTAGGCCAGGCGGGTGGCCTCACCGGCAAACAGCTGCTGGCCAACCAGGCCGTCATCCGGCAGGTTAAAACCGTATTTGAGCATGCGCATGGCGGTGGGGGATTTGGAATTGATCTCTTTGGCCCAGCGCAGCGCCTCGGTTTCAAGTTCAGCATGGGGAATACTGCGATTGACCATGCCCATAGCGACCGCTTCATCGGCACTGTAGTTAAAGCCCAGGAAGAAGATTTCCCGGGCGCGCTTTTGTCCCACCATCTTGGCGAGATAGGCACTGCCGTAGCCGGAGTCGAAACTGGCCACATCCGGATCGGTTTGTTTAAATACAGCGTGTTCCTTTGAGGCCAATGTCAGGTCGCACACCACATGCAGGCTGTGACCACCACCGACGGCCCAACCGGGGACAACGGCTATCACTACCTTGGGCATAAAGCGGATAAGTCGCTGCACTTCCAGAATGTGCAATCTGCCCATACGTGCCACATCGGCCTTGCCCGCTTCTTCACCTTCGTATTTATAGCCGTCTTTGCCACGAATGCGCTGGTCGCCACCGGAGGAAAAGGAATACTGCCCTTTGGCAGAGGGACCGTTACCGGTCAGCAGCACACAGCCAACGTCAGACCATTGGCGGGCATGGTCCAGGGCGGTGTAGAGTTCATCAACGGTTTTGGGGCGAAAGGCGTTGAGACAATCTGGGCGGTTAAAAGCGATGCGTACCGTGCCCTGATCCTTGGCCCTGTGATAGGTGATGTCGTCGAATGCAAAACCTGGTACTTCTGTCCAGCGATCTGGATCAAAGTTATCAGAAACTTTTTTGGTCATGACTGAGCCTGCCTATGTTCACATTAGTTGCCACAGGCTAGGCTCAAGTTGGTTTAGGGTCAATGCTTTAAGACAAAAGCATCAGAGATTGTCGCAAATAAACAGCAGGTTTTCTTTATCAAAGACAGGGTGACTCACACCGCTTTTTTCGCAGTAGTTTTCTTTAAAATCCATCACACTGTTTTTATCGGTCAGCACAGCATCAAATTCTGAAAGCTCTGCCGCAGTGAGTCGCTGTCCTATTTCTGCCTTGAGTTTCTGCAGCCTGCCGTCAACACGGATGATTTGTGTGCCGGTTAAAGAATCGAGCTTTCGCTCAATTTTCTTCAGCACCATCTGAGTTTCAGCGATAGGTTCGTCCAGTTTGTCGGTTTCTGTGTAGAGGTAATACAAACCGACGGCGATCAACGCCAAGATAATCCAGCCTCTCATCTTTTGGTCCAATCGAGTGAATGTACTTTAGTAATAAGGCTATAATAAGCCACTTTTCGAGCAACATTAAAGCGGTAAAAGGTTGTCAGATGAACGCAGATTCGAATAACAAGGACTACTCGAAAGCCGAGCGGATTAAAATCCATCAACCGGACGCCAGCAAGGCGGACAGATTTAACCCCCGTAACCGAATTTATGTCCGTGCCGTTGATGGTTTATGGAGTAAAGTGCGTCGTCGCATGGGCTGGGTGGCAATGTTGTTCTTCCTGTTATTGCCCTGGCTTCCGTGGGGTGATAGGCAAGCGGTGTGGTTTAATCTGGCTGAGCAAAAGTTTCATGTATTTGGCCTGACAATTTGGCCCCAGGATCTGACCCTGCTGGCGGCTCTCTTTATGATTGCCGCCTTTGCCCTGTTTTTCGTGACCACTTACCTTGGAAGGGTCTGGTGTGGTTATACCTGCCCACAAACCGTATGGACCTTTATCTTTATCTGGTTTGAAGAAAAACTCGAAGGCCCCCGCAATAAGCGCATTAAGATGGACCAAATGCCGTGGGACTTTGACAAAGTGTGGCGTAAAACGGCCAAGCATGGTGCCTGGTTACTGATCTCCTTCCTTACTGCAACAACCTTTGTCTCCTATTTTGTGCCAACCCGGGAGCTTTACCTGGATGTTCTCACCCTGAACGCCAGTGGTGCTATTTACTTCTGGGTGGTCTTCTTCACCTTTGCGACCTATGGCAATGCCGGCTGGATGCGGGAAATCATGTGTATCCACATGTGCCCCTATGCCCGTTTCCAGGCAGCCATGTTCGACAAGAACACCTATATAGTGGGTTACGATGTAGCTCGCGGCGAAACCCGTGGCCCACGATCACGTAAGGCCGACCCCAAAGAAATGGGGCTGGGTGACTGCATCGACTGCGACCTCTGTGTGCAGGTCTGCCCAACTGGTATCGATATCCGTAATGGTCTGCAGTATGAGTGCATCAACTGCGGTGCCTGTATTGATGCGTGTGACCAGACCATGGACCGCATGGGTTACGCCAAGGGGCTTATCAGCTACACCACCGAAAACATGCTCGAAGGTAAGAAAGAGAAAGTACTGCGGCCCAAGCTGGTGGGCTATGGTGTGGTGCTTACTGCGATGATTTTGGTGTTTGTTGGTCTCGCGGCAACCATATCACCCCTGCGTATCGATGTGATTCGTGACCGTAACGCCCTCTACCGCGAAGACAGCCGCGGCATGATTGAGAACACCTTTACGCTGAAGATCCTTAACAAGACCGAAGCAGACCATGTATACCGGCTCTCGGTGGAAGACCTGCCCAACTATCGTTGGATTGGTGATGAGACTGTCACAGTCAAAGCGGGAGAAGTCTTAACCTTACCCGTAAGCGTGGCGGTAGATCCGGTAGAACTGAA
>NZ_CP069213.1:3977500-4200000 GCF_016834455.1 Shewanella litorisediminis | reverse complement strand
CATAAGCTGTCATCACTACATGAATACATAGTGTAGTGAGGCGAACGAGGGGAACTGAAACATCTAAGTACCCTCAGGAAAAGAAATCAACCGAGATTCCCTCAGTAGCGGCGAGCGAACGGGGATTAGCCCTTAAGTCTTCGGGGTGTTAGTGGAATGGTCTGGAAAGTCCAACGGTACAGGGTGATAGTCCCGTACACGACAACTAACCAAAGATGAAATCGAGTAAGGCGGCACACGTGATATGTTGTCTGAATATGGGGGGACCATCCTCCAAGGCTAAATACTCCTGACTGACCGATAGTGAACCAGTACCGTGAGGGAAAGGCGAAAAGAACCCCTGTGAGGGGAGTGAAATAGAACCTGAAACCGTATACGTACAAGCAGTGGGAGCGGTTCTTGAGACCGTGACTGCGTACCTTTTGTATAATGGGTCAGCGACTTACGTTTTGTAGCGAGGTTAAGCGAATAGCGGAGCCGTAGGGAAACCGAGTGTTAACTGCGCGTTTAGTTGCAAGGCGTAGACCCGAAACCCGGTGATCTAGCCATGGGCAGGTTGAAGGTTGAGTAACATCAACTGGAGGACCGAACCGACTAATGTTGAAAAATTAGCGGATGACTTGTGGCTGGGGGTGAAAGGCCAATCAAACCGGGAGATATCTGGTTCTCCTCGAAAGCTATTTAGGTAGCGCCTCGGACGAACACCTTTGGGGGTAGAGCACTGTTAAGGCTAGGGGGTCATCCCGACTTACCAACCCTTTGCAAACTCCGAATACCAAAGAGTGCTATCCGGGAGACAGACGGCGGGTGCTAACGTCCGTCGTCAAAAGGGAAACAACCCAGACCGTCAGCTAAGGTCCCAAAGTAATTGCTAAGTGGGAAACGATGTGGGAAGGCTTAGACAGCTAGGATGTTGGCTTAGAAGCAGCCATCATTTAAAGAAAGCGTAATAGCTCACTAGTCGAGTCGGCCTGCGCGGAAGATGTAACGGGGCTAAGCAATTCACCGAAGCTACGGGTGTGCACGATAACGTGTACGCGGTAGAGGAGCGTTCTGTAAGCCGTTGAAGGTGAAGGGGTAACCCACACTGGAGGTATCAGAAGTGCGAATGCTGACATGAGTAACGATAAAGGGGGTGAAAAACCCCCTCGCCGAAAGACCAAGGGTTCCTGTCCAACGTTAATCGGGGCAGGGTGAGTCGACCCCTAAGGCGAGGCCGAAAGGCGTAGTCGATGGGAAACGGGTTAATATTCCCGTACTTCTGCTAACTGCGATGGAGAGACGGAGAAGGCTAGGCCAGCACGGCGTTGGTTGTCCGTGTTTAAGGTGGTAGGTAGTGTGCTTAGGCAAATCCGGGCACACATATACCGAGAGCTGATGACGAGGTGCTACGGCACTGAAGTGGTTGATGCCATGCTTCCAGGAAAATCTTCTAAGCTTCAGGTTAGCAGGAATCGTACCCCAAACCGACACAGGTGGTCGGGTAGAGAATACCAAGGCGCTTGAGAGAACTCGGCTGAAGGAACTAGGCAAAATGGTACCGTAACTTCGGGAGAAGGTACGCTGCTGTTGGTGACGGGACTTGCTCCCTGAGCTGACGGCAGTCGCAGATACCAGGTGGCTGCAACTGTTTATCAAAAACACAGCACTGTGCAAACTCGCAAGAGGAAGTATACGGTGTGACGCCTGCCCGGTGCCGGAAGGTTAATTGATTGGGTTATCGCAAGAGAAGCTCATGATCGAAGCCCCGGTAAACGGCGGCCGTAACTATAACGGTCCTAAGGTAGCGAAATTCCTTGTCGGGTAAGTTCCGACCTGCACGAATGGCGTAATGATGGCCACGCTGTCTCCAGCCGAGACTCAGTGAAGTTGAAATTGCGGTGAAGATGCCGTATACCCGCGGCTAGACGGAAAGACCCCGTGAACCTTTACTATAGCTTGGCACTGAACATTGACCCTACATGTGTAGGATAGGTGGGAGACTTTGAAGCGGGAACGCCAGTTCTCGTGGAGTCGACCTTGAAATACCACCCTTGTAGTGTTGATGTTCTAACCTCGGTCCGTGAATCCGGACTAGGGACAGTGCCTGGTGGGTAGTTTGACTGGGGCGGTCTCCTCCCAAAGAGTAACGGAGGAGCACGAAGGTTGGCTAAACACGGTCGGACATCGTGTGGTTAGTGTAATGGCACAAGCCAGCTTAACTGCGAGACAGACACGTCGAGCAGGTACGAAAGTAGGTCATAGTGATCCGGTGGTTCTGCATGGAAGGGCCATCGCTCAACGGATAAAAGGTACTCCGGGGATAACAGGCTGATACCGCCCAAGAGTTCATATCGACGGCGGTGTTTGGCACCTCGATGTCGGCTCATCACATCCTGGGGCTGAAGTCGGTCCCAAGGGTATGGCTGTTCGCCATTTAAAGTGGTACGCGAGCTGGGTTCAGAACGTCGTGAGACAGTTCGGTCCCTATCTGCCGTGGGCGTTGGAAGATTGAGGGGGGTTGCTCCTAGTACGAGAGGACCGGAGTGAACGAACCGCTGGTGTTCGGGTTGTCATGCCAATGGCATTGCCCGGTAGCTACGTTCGGAATCGATAACCGCTGAAAGCATCTAAGCGGGAAGCGAGCCCCAAGATGAGTCTTCCCTTGGACCTTGAGTCCACTGAAGAGCCGTCCGAGACCAGGACGTTGATAGGCAGGGTGTGTAAGCGTTGTGAGGCGTTGAGCTAACCTGTACTAATGACTCGTGCGGCTTAACCATACAACCCAGATGGGTTTTGACTGATGGTTAAAGTAGATAGTCTTGAAGAAACCAGACTTGATTGAAGTGATAACTCAAGCTCAATAAGCGCATCAGCTTTCTAAATTGCATGTTCTTGCTGAGAAGCGAGGGCATAACGAATTTGCTTGGTGACAATAGCATTGTGGAACCACCTGATCCCATTCCGAACTCAGAAGTGAAACGCAATCGCGCCGATGGTAGTGTGGGGTCTCCCCATGTGAGAGTAGGTCATTGCCAAGCGCCTAATTTGGGCCTAGCCCAAAGGAGCGGTAGTTCAGTTGGTTAGAATACCGGCCTGTCACGCCGGGGGTCGCGGGTTCGAGTCCCGTCCGCTCCGCCAACTTAAGACGAAAGCCTCTGCAGCAATGCAGAGGCTTTTTTCTATCTGAAAACAAATTGCAGTAGCGCGATAGTTCAGTTGGTTAGCTTCTTTATCAGAGAAAGCCGGCCTGTCACGCCGGGGGTCGCGGGTTCGAGTCCCGTCCGCTCCGCCAACATAAAGATGAAAGCTTCTGCATGCTCTTGTAAATATGAGTGCAGGGGCTTTTTTCGTTATGTCGCCTTTCTAAATAATGGTGCCTTTTCATTTTCCCCATATAGCGCCCTTCCAATCCTTCGACACCTCTGTTTGCCTGATTTTGTGTTCTGTCATCCGTCGTGTGCGGTTTGAATGTTACACTCGGGTTTTATTGAATATTTGCCGGGATATGACAGTGGATCAGGAATACAGAAACGAACTGGTGAATTGGCTTACTTCGATGGGACTGCGGCCAGAAGACTCGCAGGGCATCTCGATGATTGCCATGTTGGGTGTTTCTTTCGTCATTGCTGCGATTGCTTATCTGATAGTTCGCCGCGGTGTAGTGAAGGCCATGAACCTGGTCATCCAGCGTTCCAGTGTGACCTGGGACGATGTGTTTATGAAGTACAAGGTACTGGAAAAGCTGTCCATGCTGGTACCTGCCATGGTGTTGGATTTATTGCTGCCCATAGTGCTGGCTGAGCACAAACTGTTAGCGAATCTGGCAGACCGGCTTATCAATGTGGCCTTGGTAATACTGCTCATCAGGGCTATTTATTCGGCACTGGACGCTGTGAATGAAATCGCTGAAATCCGCGATGTCAGCCGCCGTTTACCGGTAAAAAGTGTGGTGCAGTTGATAAAGCTGTTCCTGTTCTTTGTTGGGGTGATTATCGGTATCTCGGTGCTTGCCGATCAGTCTCCGGTCATCTTCCTTTCCGGTTTGGGTGTGGCGACTGGTTTGGTGATGTTGGTGTTCAAGGACACTATTCTGGGCTTTGTGGCGGGTATACAGCTTGCCGCCAACCGTATGGTGAGCAAGGGTGACTGGATCCAGATGGATAAGTACGGCGCCGATGGTGCCGTGGAAGAAGTATCACTCACCACGGTGAAGGTACGTAACTGGGACAATACCCTGACCATGATTCCGGCCTATGCCCTGGTATCCGATGCTTTCCGTAACTGGCGTGGTATGTCTGAGTCTGGCGGTCGTCGTATCAAGCGGGCGCTGAATATCGATATCAACAGCATACGTTTTCTGACTGAGGAAGACAGGGTGCGACTGTCGCGCATCAATTATCTGAAAGATTACCTCCCCCGTAAGATAATTGAGGTCACAGAAGCCAATGCGGGCATTGCCGATATTGATGTACCTGTAAATGGCAGGCGCCTGACCAATGTGGGCACCTTCCGGGCCTATTTAACGGAATACCTGCGTCACCATGACAAGGTGCATAAAGAGATGACCTTGATGGTGCGTCAATTAGCGCCCACCACCGAAGGTTTGCCACTGGAGCTTTATATCTTCACCAACGACACCCGCTGGGTGGTGTACGAAGGCATCCAGGCTGACATTTTTGACCACATCTTTGCGATTCTGCCGGAGTTTGGTTTGACGGCATTCCAAAACCCCACCGGGGAAGATATTCGCAGTTTGCGGCCGGTTAATTCTTGATAGCCAGCAGGGCGGCGAGGCTGACAAAGACGCCGCCACTGGTTCTGTCGAACCAATGCAGACGATTGCTGGCACTGAGCTTGGGTGCCAGCAAGCTGGCTAGACTGGCGTAAATCATCACAAAACTGAAGTCCACTATGGCCCAACTGCCCGCCAGTATCGCCAGCTGAGGCCCCTGAGGGGCACTTACATCGATAAACTGAGGAAACAACGCCGCGAAAAACAGCAAGTCTTTGGGATTACTGATCCCAACCAGAAACGCCTGCCGAAACAAATCCCTGCCCCGTCCTTTACCTTTTGGGGACTCAAGTTTGAATTCACTTGGTTGAGGCTTGGTCAGCAGCAGACGGATCCCCAGATACAACAGGTAGGCGGCTCCACACCACTTGAGCAGTACAAAACCATATTCGGTTGCGGCCAGCAGGGCACCGAGGCCTGCTGCTGACGCCAGCATTAAGCAGAGGGCGGCGAGTACACTACCAAGGGCCGTTGATAACGCGCGTCTTTTACCAAAGTGCATACCGTGGGACATGGACAGCATGGCCATGGGGCCGGGAGAGATGGCAATCAGCAAAATGGCGGCGAGGTAAAGAAGGAAGGTATCCAGACTCATGGGATTGTATACAAAAATAAGATTGGCCGAACTATAGCCAGTTCGGCCGTCGCAGGCAAAGGCTATTTAGCGCCCTGGTCTTTTTCCGAGGGCACATAATCCGGGATCTGCTTGGGAAACCGACCTTTGATCCTGCGATAAAATGCGATGATGGCGTTCATATCGGCCTGCATGTCGCCTGTGGTGGCTCTTGGTGGCGCGATGACCACTTTACGCTGGGCAAAATCCAGCCCAACTGTCACGATAGGTACTTGGGCCTTTACTGCAATATGGTAAAACCCCGTCTTCCAACGATTCACGTTGCTGCGGGTACCCTCAGGTGCCAGCGCCAGTTTGAACTCCTTATCGTCTTCAAATAGGCTGCTTACTGCATCCACCAGGTTGTTGTTCTTGCGTCTGTCAACCGGACTGCCGCCAATGGCGCGGAAAAACCATCCCCAGGGGGGAATAAACAGTTGGTGCTTACCCAAAAAGTGAATGCGTTCGCCCAGGGCGCCGCGGGCCATGACGCCAACGATAAAGTCCCAGTTACTGGTGTGTGGGGCTACTGTCATGATGTAGCTTGGCAGGGCGGGTAATTCGCCCTCGAAGCGCCAGCCGGTGAGTTTCATCAGTAAGCGGCAAAAAGCATTAAACATGATGTGAATTCTTGTTGTTGGTTTTCAAAGATTTTAGCGTTAATCAGCGGTCGCTGCCTACGGTAAAACGATCTGTCCCCAGTATTCGCCCCTTGCCATCGTACCTCACCTCGGTGAATTCCTGCTGCCCTGCCTTATTAACGAGTAATAGACTTGTTGAGCGGGTGCCGTATTCCTCATGACGTATGTATATGGATGAGAGGCGTCGCTCCCATTCGAGGCTGACCCCGGTTTGTGGCAAATTGCTGTCGTCGGGTTTGGACTCGTCCCTCATCATTTCAAGCAATAATGCTTCATCCGGTTTCCCTGGTTGGTTGACCAAAGCCTCCAGCGCCTGCTGCCCACTGGCCATCTTGGGCCAGATATCGTCCATGGCACCATTGCTGATGGCGTGGCAGCCGGGAGCCAGCTCGGTCAGTTCCTGCTTCAGGCTGTTGAAACAAAAGAAACGCTGATCTTCACCAAACACCAGATTGAAAGGGTTGTAATTGGCCGCGTGGGTCATCAGCCAGGGAGCGAAATTGTCAGGGTCTTGCAGGTATCTGGGAATGAGTTCCCCCCGGCTTGCGCGGTTGTCACTGTGGTGCTGAGGACTGCGAATATTGGTCAGGGCCGCTACCCGCCCCAATCTGTGGGTGCCAAGCCAGGTACCGCCGGCCAACAGGTCCTGACCGGCCAGAATGTGATTATCGGGAGCCCAAAAGTGTGCCGGTGCCGTGGGTCTGTGATGAAACTCATCCCGATTGGCACAGAGGATCAGCGGGTAATCGGGGTTTACCCCAAGGGCCATAAAAAGAATGCACATAGACAATGATGGTCAGTCGATGATTCAGTCAGCCTAACCAGCAATGGCCACTTTGAACAGTCTTTTCAACGTCAGTGGTGGTGATGCCCATGTGGGTGGTGATGGGCTTGGGTCTCGCGTCCATGCCACAAGCGGCGCAGAAATTTACGCGGTCCAAGGCGCATCAGGCTGGCAGCAAAAAGCAGAGCCAGCAGCGCCAGCGCAACCCATTCCACATCGTGTGGCAGGTGCAGCAGGGAGGACGCTTCCGGGGCAAGTTGTGCACTCACCACCATGAGGATGCCAAGCAGTGCCAGGGCGCCAGTTTTAACAGGCAGTGACATGACTGAAAGCTGTCTCAGACTTAACCAGGGCGCCGCGAGCAAGGCCAGTAACACAGCGGGTGCTGACCAGCCGCTGTATGCCAGCGACATGGCAAGCACAGCACCGCCCAGATTGCAAAAGCGCATGGGCAGCAGCACCACCACAAGAACGGCCACTTGCAGCCAGGGATTGCTCAGGGGAACCGAAGGGTGACCGATAAGATTGGCAAGTACCAGACTGAGCAGCACCCAGGGTGCACTGCGGTCGACCAGGTGGCTGAACCCAAATGTGAAAGCGTTAGAAGGGGTCTTACCGTGGGGATCGACGGGCTTGACCTCAGCTGTGCTGAAGAGGGTACCCAGCAGCAACAGTCCCACCGCCTGCGCCAGCGCATACACAGGACCAAGCATCCAGGCGGTGACCACAAGCGCTTCCGGCCCGGCAAGGCGCTGCAGCCAAGCCAGGGCGGTATTGGATGTGCCCGGCGTTATGCCCAAGCCAAATCTGAACGCGGCAACGGCGTAGGCCAGTAAGAGCGCCGGGGAAAGCTGCATTAACCAGTGCAGCAGTTGCTCGCTGCTATGATGTTCGTGGTCATGGCCACCGTCTGCCACGGCCAACAGCACAAAAAGCAGTGCCATACCCAGCAGACTGCCAATACCAGCCTGGTACTCGTGGCGATTGTCATCGCTTGAAGACTGGCCATGGGGTTGATGCAATACCACGTGCAGGATAGAGCCGGTGACAAAGGCTTGCAGATAAACGGTATTTTCGAGGCTCAGTTGCTCGATGATATGGGCGCCGCCAAAGTATCCCAATGCGGTCAGCAGCATCATGGAAAACAGTATTATCAGGGTCCAACGGGCGCCTATCTGCGGCTTGAGCAGCCACCAGATGGCCAGTCCCACCGGTAAGCGGTGTAATACCACGCCCAGCGCCAGCAGGGCTGTGCCATTGCCCTGACTTGCCAGAACCATGGCGCCGCCATCTGTGATGGTATGCAGCATCAGGCCACCGATGCCCAACATCAGCGTCAGGTTATGGGTCAGTTCTGAATAGCGATGAAATAATTTTTCACTGGCTGTTGGGCCCCACAGACCCAGCACCACAAACAGCAGAGACAACACCCCACCGTGCGCAAGCAGCTCGGGCAGAATGTGGATGAGCACCAGCCCACCGAGGGAAACAAAGATAAAGCCGTCCAGCCCCTTCTGCAGCCCATTGCCGTTGGCAATCAGGCGATAACACAGAGGGCCCAGTAGAAGGGCGATGCAGCTGGCAAGCAGATAGAACATGGATTTCCGGTGCGGTGTGAAAAACGCTGTAGTATACCAGTTGCCAGCTAAATGAGCAGCGACCATTTCGTTATTTACCATTGGGTAGCGTCACTTTCGCCGCGCCGCGCCCCTCTTCTGGGATGGCTGCCAAGTCAATAGCCGCTCGCTTGACCGATCTGAATGGATTTATGAAGGGACCGGGCCAATTATATTGGTGAATAAAAATTAAACTGAAGATTCTCAGCGGCTTTGGATTATCCGAACCTATACTCTTGATAAATGTCTGCCTTAAGGATTCTGATGCACTGGGGAAGGGTTTTGCATTTGCAGTTCATACACTCGTCGGCACTGACGGGTAGTTGGGAAGATTGAGCAGACAACCCGCCGTAATGCGTTAGCAACGTAATGATAAATAACAATCTTTTTAGTGACCTGATTGAGTATGTTCCAGTGGGGATTGTCGTCCATGGTCCTCAGTCAGAAATTCTGTTCGCCAATAACAAGGCAGCTGAAATCCTTGGCCTGAGCACTGCGCAGATGCTGGGGAAGGTTGCTATTGACCCCGCATGGCGGTTCGACTTTCCCGATGGGACCCCATTGAGCCTTGCTGATTACCCGGTAAACCGGGTGCTTAAGTGCAAGGAAGGGGTATGGGGAATGATTCTGAAGGTGCACAGGCCTGTTGCTAAGGATATTGCCTGGGTATTGTGTAACGCCTTTCCGAGTATCGGCAAGGACGGCGAAGTGTTGCAGGTCATTACGTGTTTTACCGATATCTCAGCGCTTAAGCATGCCGAAGAGGCCCTGATAGCCTCCGAAGAGCGCTTGAATCTGATGCTGCAGGGTGCCAATGACGCGGCATGGGATTGGGATCTTCGTCAACACAGCGTTTACTACTCTCCCAGGTGGTGGCAGATGCTCGGTAGAGAACCCGACGAGCTTGAACCCACTGAGGACTTGTTGATTAAGCTGCTGCACCCGGACGATTATCAAAAAGTAATAGATAAAATGAATGGGTTAATTGATAGCACCGGCCCATCTGCCTTTGAGACCGAATTCAGATTGCAGACCAAGTCGGGCAATTACTTACCCGTGCTTTGCCGGGGCGTCATTCTCCGGGGCGCCGATGGCACACCGCTGCGCATGTCTGGCACCAATATGGATTTAACCGAGCGCAAAGCATCTGAAGCGCAAATTTATCAATTGGCCTATTACGATGTGTTGACCGGTCTGGCCAACCGAACCTTGTTAATGGAGCGTCTCAAGGCTGCAATCGCACTCTGTGAGCGCAGTAAGCAGATTGGTGCGCTCTTTATTATCGATCTTGATAACTTCAAAATTCTCAACGACACCATGGGTCATGATGTCGGCGATGAGTTATTGAAAATGGTGGCTGAGCGTCTGCTTCAAGCGGTTCGAAGCTGTGACCTGGTCGCCCGATTGGGTGGCGATGAGTTTGTGATTGTTATGGAAAATCTGGCCATTGATGAGCGGGGAGCAGCGCTTAAAGCCAAATCGGTTGGCCAAAAGGTCCGGGGCTTATTGAACGACCCTTTTATGTTGGCGGGCAAGCAGGTACGAACCTCACCCAGCATTGGGATAGCCTTGTTCGCCGAGGGCCGTCCTGGCTTGGAAGAGCTCCTCAAACAGGCGGATGTGGCCATGTATCAGGCAAAGGAAGCAGGCAAGAATGCGTTGCGTTTCTTCGATCCGGCGATGCAGGCTGCGGTTGAGGAGCGGGTTGCGCTGGAAAATGATTTACGTAACGGAGTGTTGGATAACGAGTTCAGACTTTTCTGCCAACCCCAGGTGGACGCAAGTGGCAGGCTCTGTGGTGGCGAAGTGTTGATCCGCTGGCAGCACCCGGTACGAGGCCTGGTTATGCCTAACCAGTTTATCCCTTTGGCTGAGCAAACCGACCTGATCATACCTATTGGGGAATGGGTATTGCGCAGGACTTGTGAGACCTTGGTTGAATGGGAGAGTCATCCGAGCCTGAAACAAATCTCGCTGTCGGTTAACGTCAGTGTGAATCAGGTTCGAGCCCACAATTTTGTTGAACGGGTATTGGCAATAATTGATGACTGCGGCGCCAACCCTGCGCGCATCATGCTGGAATTAACCGAAAGTTTGATGGCTGAGAATGTTGAGGAAATCATCTTCAAGATGAATGCTCTGCGAGTGCGAGGGGTTCGCTTTTCAGTAGATGATTTTGGTACAGGCTATTCCTCTCTCAGTTACCTTAAACGCTTCCCCTTATCTGAGCTCAAAATTGACCAGTCCTTTGTCAGAGAAATAGCTTCAAATCAACATGATGCAGTAATTACCGAGATTATTATTACACTGGCTAAAAAGCTGGGCCTGGGTGTGCTGGCTGAAGGGGTTGAAACCGAAGAGCAATTAAATTTCTTATTGGCCCATGATTGCAGCTATTTCCAGGGCTATTTGTTCGGCAAGCCCTGTGCAATTGAGCTGTTCGGTAGCAGCTTTATGGATCTGATGGAGCCCGTCAGCAGACATGTCAGACAAGGCTAATCATTCGTAAACTTGCATTTCGCAGTCGCTGTAATAGCGATTACAATGGTCCCCACTTTGGCATTTTTCGATAACTAATTGCTATGGATATATTTTCTGCTGCAGTCATGTTGTTCTTGATCATGGATCCCCTCGGCAATCTGCCGATTTTTGCCTCTATTTTGCGGCATATCGATCCCAAAAAACGTCGTAAGGTGCTGATCCGTGAACTGCTGTTTGCGCTCATCATCATGCTGATGTTTCTTTTCGCCGGTGAAGCCATACTCAATTTCCTTAACCTGCGTTCCGAGTCTGTGAGTATCGCCGGGGGCATCATTCTGTTCCTGATTGCGATCAAGATGATTTTCCCAAGTCCGGGAGGCGTAACAGGTCTGCCGGCAGGTGAAGAGCCCTTTATCGTGCCCATGGCAATTCCGCTGATGGCTGGCCCCTCGATTCTGGCGGCATTGATTCTGCTGGCACACACAGACAGCAGCCGTATGCTGGACTGGACCATAGCTCTTGTGTCTGCCTGGGCCGTAAGTGCATTTATTTTGATGTTTTACAAAGGCTTCACCCGCATACTCGGTGAGAAAGGCTTAACCGCAGTCGAGCGTTTGATGGGCATGGTGCTGGTGATGATCTCGGTGCAAATGTTCCTCGATGGCGTGGCCAATTACCTCAATAAAGCGGTTAGCTGAAACCCTTCCTTGCCAGTGATGGGTGAGAATGCGATTATCTGGATATTGTATCCAAACAAATAAAGCCTATGTATTCCTGCCTGTTGTTTTGCGCCCTGGGGTTACCCGGGGCGGATCTCTTGCCCTATCAAGGTGTGCCTCTCTCAGCCGAATCCCGTGATACTCGCGGCAATCTTAGTATTCCGGCTGTCTACACCGACAGCGGGGCCTGGCATGGTTTTCATCTGCCGGACGAGCGCCATGGGGGCAGCTTTCCCGGCCCGTTAATCATCGCACAGGAATACAGCCTGCATCTGGCTTCCGCCATTGAAGCTGTGACAGTTAGCCGCGATGGCGCGCATTTGTTGCCTCAGCAGGCCCGCCTGCACACGCAAAGTCTGCCGTGGGGTCTGTTTCAACGTTTGAGCTGGCAAGGGGCTGAGCTTGAAATGTCCCTCGAATACTTCAACAGCCGCACCGCTATCGTCACTACCAGGGTCATCAACACGGGGAATTTGCCACAAACCCTGACGCTTGAGTGGCATGGGACTCCCTTTGATACACACAATTCACAGCCATTGCTCCAGGCGCCTCAGTTGCAGTCCACCGAGTCCGGGGCGCAGATTCGCTGGGCATTGCTGCCGGCAAGGGATACCTGGAACCGCCTTATTGACGGGGCTTCCTACCAACTGGATTTTGAAGGCGGGCGAGAGGCCAGCCTGGAGGACGATAAGGGCTACCGTGTTAAAGCCGAAGTGCATCTGGCCCCCAATGAAAGTCAGAATTTCCGCACTGCCCACAGCTATTTTCACACAGAGCAGGAAGCCGCAGCCGGTCATTTCCTGTGGGCCGACGTCGCACCTGCGTTAACAGCAAACCGGGCTCGCTGGCAGCATCGCTTTGCCTTGCTTAAGCCATCCGGTGACCCAGCGCTGGACAGGGCTGCGGCCAAAGCCGTCATGACCCTTGCCCACAATTGGCGCTCGGCGGCTGGCGCCCTGAAGCGGGATGCAGTCACACCTTCCATCAGCTACAAGTGGTTCAATGGCGTTTGGGCCTGGGACAGCTGGAAGCAGGCGGTGGCGCTGGCAAGATTCGATACGGCACTGGCAAAGTCCAATGTTGAGGCCATGTTCGACTATCAATTCAGTGCCGATGACCCTGTCAGACCTCAGGATGCCGGCAATCTTCCCGATGCCATTTTTTATAATATGGGGCCAGAGCGAGGCGGGGATGGTGGCAACTGGAACGAGCGCAATGGCAAACCTCCCCTCGCGGCCTGGGCCGTGTGGGAGATCCACAATCAGGCGCCTGATCTGGATTTTATCAAGCACATGTACCCCAAACTGGTGGCTTATCATCAGTGGTGGTATCGCAACAGGGATCATAATGGCAATGGTCTGGCGGAATACGGTGCCAATGCCCATCCCGCTCATCTCCATGATGGCAAGGCCAATCCCAAGGCCATCCTTGAGGCCGCAGCCTGGGAGTCGGGCATGGACAATGCGCCGCGATTCGATGAGCGAGACACTCTTAAAGTGCTCGAAAATCGCGCTGCCGATGGCCGGTTGCTGGGGTATTCCCTCAGCCAGGAGAGTGTGGACCTTAATGCTTATCTCTTTGCAGAGAAACGTTTTCTGGCCACGCTTGCCGATGCGCTTGGGGATGCTGACGATGCCAAAGCCTGGCGCGCTGACGCCGATGCTCTGGGTAAACAGATCCGGGAGCAAATGTGGGATGAGTCCAGTGGTTTCTTTTACGACCTGGATAGCCTGACAGGCAAGCCGCTGCTCGGCACAGGCAAGGGCGTTGAAGGCTGGATCCCGTTGTGGGCCGGTGTCGCCACTCAGCAACAGGCCGATGTGATGATAAGGCGCCAGTTGTCGGCCGACACTTTTGGCACCCTGATCCCATTTCCCACCGTGAGTGCCGATAACGGCGCTTTTGCGCCGGCCAAATACTGGCGCGGCCCCGTATGGCTGGATCAGCTGTATTTTGCGCTGGTGGGGCTGGAAAAGTACGGTGCTGAAGATAAGGCCAAAGCCCTGGCGAACAGGCTCTTTACCCAGGGCCAAGGGATACTGGGCCAGGCGCCGATACGGGAAAACTATCAGCCGCTGACGGGTGAGGGACTCCATGCCACCAATTTCAGTTGGTCTGCTTCGGTGATTCTGTTGGCGCATCAACAGTGGTTGCTTGAGGCGGGCTCTCAAGCACCGCTTTCTGATAGGCAAACCCAAAAGCCTATTTTGCTGAATCTTCCCTGAATGGCTCGCAGATATTGACCCACGAGCATTGAGACAAGACTGGGGGACTGTTAATGTTCTGTTCCCAAGCTGTTGCTTTGTTGGTTGTGGCCCAGCGTAAGTACCGCACCCAGACATGCACGGGTGCAACTACTACAATGGGAACATTCCCTGAAGTCTCGGGGTCGAAGTAAAAGGTCGTCGCAGCCCGGCCGGAAAGGAAGGTCATCAATGGTCACAAGATTCAATACACCCAAGCTGTGTGCCTTGGGGATTCTGCTGGCGCTGGCCGGTGGTCAGGCGCTGGCAGCGCCCACAGTGGGTTCACCGGCCGACAGTGGCGTCATCAATAAAGAGCGCGTGCTTTACTGGCTTATCAAGCGTGGTGAAATAGCCGAAGACGCCAGCGACGAAGCCAAAGCAGCCGCGGTTGCCGCCTTTGTGGCCCGGGCCAAGTCGTCCACTCCTGCGATGGCGCAAATCAAAGCTCAGGAGCAAAGTCTTGCCAGCAAGGCGCGTTATGCCCAAAAGCTTCGCAGCCAATATTTGCAGGTGGATGACGCCGATGTCACCAAAACTGTAAAGGTACTCGGCGTGTTGGTGGATTTTCCGGATCTGCCCTACAACGATAACCGCCTGACCCCGGGTGATACCGACATGTATTACCCCAGCTATCCGGCGATTCACTATTCCCAGTTGCTGTTTTCTGCTTCCGGTTTTACCGGGCCGTCCAATCAGACGCTGATTTCCGGGTTTCAATATTTTCAGCAGGCTTCCGGTAATACCTTCTTCTTTACCGGCACAGTCCGTGACTGGGTGCGGGCCGACAACAACGCCGCCTACTACGGTGGTAACGATCCCAGCAACGAAGATAACGACAAAGCCGTGCCCGAATTGGTGTTGGAGGCCGTAACCAAGGCCGTGGTCGGAATGAGCGCTTCAGAGCTTGCCAGCTATGACGTGGAAGATCCATACGACATTAACGGTAACGGCAACCTCAACGAACCAGACGGTATCATCGACCACATCATGCTGTTCCATTCCAGCATCGGTGAAGAAGCCGGTGGTGGCGTGCTCGGCGCCGACGCTATCTGGTCACACAGATTCTTCATCAAGAGTGACCCCAATGCATACGGCAAGGCCATTGCGGGCACCAACCTGAGAGCCTATGGTTACACGGTGCAGCCGATAGATGCCGCTGCCGGGGTGTGTACTCACGAATTTGGCCATGATCTTGGTTTGCCGGATGAATACGACTACGACCCGGACGGTGAGGGCTCGCCTGTGGGCAGCTGGTCTCTGATGTCCGGCGGAAGCTGGACCGGCACAGTGGCCGGGTCTGAGCCGGTGGGCTTCAGTCCTTATGCGCGCTCGTTCCTGCAGCGTGAGTACAAGGGCAAATGGGTTAACGAACAGGAAATCAGTCTCGATAGCCTCGATTCTGCCGGTACCGATTTTAATCTGGTGGAAGGGGTCAATGCCAACGGCGTTAACCAGCTGTCACTTAAGGTGCCCAGTGAGCCGCTGCCGTTCAAGGCGCCCTATGCCGGCGACTATCAGTACTACTCCCATCAGGGACATAAGCTGAACAACGCCATGTCCTTTAACGTGACCTTGCCATTAGTGGATTCACTCACGTTGAAAATGCGCGCCCATTGGGACATTGAGTTCGACTTCGACTACATGCAGGTGCTGGTGGATGGTACGCCTATTCCGGGCAACCACACCAAGGCCACCAGTTATTACGACGCAGGGCGCCATGTCATTACCGGTAATTCCGCAAATATTGTGGGAAACGAAGGCCCCAATCACTGGGTTGAACTCACATACGATCTCAGCGCTTACAAGGGCATGAGCAAGCAGATCAGCATAGTGTACAAAACCGATGAGTTTGAGGGGGGGTATGGTATTGCCATCGACAATCTGTCCATTGCGTCCGGCAGCGAGACCCTCTACAGCGACGATGCCGAAACCAGCGACAAGATGATGTTGGCGGGCTTTGTTCGCACCACGGATACCCGTCCGGGGAACGATCGCCGCTACCTTGTCCAGCTGCGCAGCCAAAATGGCATCGACAAGGGGTTGGCAAGCCATGGTTACAGTCCCGGTGTGCTGGTATGGTTTGAAAACTTCGATTACAGCGATAACAACACCACAGAACACCCCGGCTATGGCCTGATTGGGGTAGTGGATGCCGACCAAAACCTGATTGGCACCCGTGGCACAGAGGTGCAAATTCGCGATGCGGCCTTCAGCATCCGTCAGCAAACAGCTTATGTCGGTGATACGCACTTAAGCCCGGTGAGTTTGTTTGATGACTCATTGGATTACAGTGCGCCGCTTAAGCCGCAGGCGGGCATGATTTTGCCAGAGCTTGGCCTGACCATGGAAGTCATCCAACTGGCCACCAACAACAGCACTGCGACTGTGCGACTGAAGAAACACGACGGCAGCGTGCCTGAGCCCACAGCCATAAAAGCAAGTGTTGGCGTGACGTTCTCCGGTGCTACTGCGAACTTTACCAGCACTGTCACAGGTGGCGACGGTAACTACAGCTACTTCTGGGACTTTGGCAATGGCGCCAGTTCGACACAGGCCAATCCGAGCTATACCTATGGCAATACCGGAACCTATGAGGTCAGCCTGACGGTGACCGATGGCACTGGTGAAGGCGTGATTGTCACCCAGCAATTGTCGGTAACTGTGCCTTTAACGGCGAGCTTCAGTCAGAGCGTCAGTCAGTTAACGGTCCGCTTCACCAACAGCAGCAGCGGCGGTGACGGTAATTTGAGCTACGCCTGGAATTTCGGTGATGGTCAAAGCAGCAATCAAGCGTCTCCAAGCCACACCTATGCCGCGGCGGGCAGCTACACGGTGAGCCTGACAGTAACCGATGGCAAAGGCGTAACGGCTACCCGCAGCGCCAGCGTATCTGTTACCGCGCCTTCGGTGACCCCGTCCGACGGCGGTTCAGGCGGAGGCAGCCTGGGTTGGCTGGCACTGCTGGCACTGGGCTTTGCAGGCGTTGCACGTCGCCGCTGAAGTTAAGCCTTAACAACGAAAACGCCCCTTTATGGGGCGTTTTTTACGGGCTGATTTGCTGCGTTTTAAAGCGTTTGGCGGCGCAGCCATCAATTTTGTCCTGCTTGGTTCAATCGCGTTTACGGCGGTAGTGGCTCTTCACCATGGCATCCAGCAGCACCTGGGTACTGAGATGTTCAAAGGTCTGGGTCGATGCCAATTCGGCAAACAGCGGCGTGCCGCCGCCGAGCACAATTGGCAGGCGGGTGATGATAAGCTCATCAATCAGATTGGCCGCCATAAAGCTCTGTACGGTTTTGCCGCCGTCAATGTAAAGCTGCTGAAAACCACGTCCATTGAGCATGGCGACCAGCGAAGCCAAGTCGCCGCTGACGAGTTCCGCTTTGTCTGCGTGGCTTGGCGGGATCTCACTCAGGCTGTTACTGAGTACGAATACCGGCACCGGGTAGGGCCAGTCCATATCGAAGTTGCACACCGTCTCGAAGGTGGTGCGCCCCATCACTATGGCGTCTATGCCTGCTAAAAATTCACTCCAGCCAAAATCGAGCCCATCGGGATTAGGAACGGTGTGCAGCCAATCCAGACCGCCATGTTTATCGGCGATAAAACCATCGAGACTGGTTGCGATATAAACGATATTGGCCATCTTCACGCTCCGTGATCACTGGTTGCTGAGGATGATGTCCATCGCCGCAGGCAGGAAAATTTCGCTCACGGTCAGCTCTTCACCTTCGCAGCCGAAGTAGCGCCGACGGCCCCATAATCGACCTTGGACATTTTGTCCCAGGCTGGCCGCAAGGCTCGCCAGGGTGCCGCAGGATTGGAAACCGGCCACTTCGATGCGCCCCGGAGTAAAGTGGTCACTGGAGAATAACAGTTCGCCCAATGGACGGTCGCCAAGGCCGGTGAGTTCATCGCCGCAGCGCGCCAGTAAAGACTCGGGCACCAGGGTGCGGGCAAATACCCAGGGGGTGCCATCGAGGATAAGCAACACTTCGCGCACCCAGGCCTGGGGCAATTGGCTCTCGTTCGGGGCGGTTTGCAGCAGGGCTTCACCCAGCACTTTCACTTCAAAATGGTGGCAATGGGACTTGAGTTTGGCGGTCAGACTACCGGTGGCCAATAGCCATTCGGTCAGGGGCGTGGCGGGCAGGGCCTCAAGGTCGTCCGGGGCAAACCAGCGGATGGATTCGCCGTAAGGAAAACTGAGACTGGTCACACTCATGGGTTGCTCGCTACAATAGAAAAGTACAACGGCCCAAGTCTATCATGTTGATGTGGCTGTCGATAGTTGGCGACCGGACGCATATCCGTTCACAAGGAGTTCAGGTTTTGATGAAGTACTTACTCACTCTGGTATTACTGGTAATCTCTCTTGGTATGCCCGCCTGGGCTGAAGAGGAAAAAAAACTGGAAGAATATGCCTATTACGGCTTTGAGCCGGAAATAGTCACCAACTATATTTCCAATCGCAAAAAGCTGGGTTTTGTGCGCATCAGCGTTGAGCTGATGGTGAAAAATCCCGATGATCTCATTCAGATTGAGCGCCACGACCCGCTGCTTCGAGCCGCCATTATCGAAATCCTCGGCAATCAGCCGGAAGAGAAGATAAAGTCACTCACCGGCCGTGAAGAGATTCGCCGTGAATGCTATGCCGCCGTTAACCGACTCATTGAAGGTGAAACAGGCAAGGCTCTGATAGTCAACCTGCTTTTCACCCGATACCTGTACGATTGAAGGCTAAAGGCGGCGCCGGATGGCGCCGTTTTTCTCTGCTATGACCTCAAAAATGACCCAATCCAAGGGGCTGCATCCAGCCAATGCCCATCGCGATGGCTATGATTTTCAGGCGCTGATGGTAAGCCATCCTCCGCTGAAACCCTTTGTGCGCCCCAATGCCTATGGCAATCTGTCCATCGACTTTGCCCGCCATGAGGCGGTGAAGGCGCTCAACTGCGCCCTCCTGAAACACCACTATGGCATCAGCCGCTGGGATATTCCCAAAGGCTTTTTGTGCCCCCCAATCCCGGGACGGGTAGATTACCTGCATCATCTTGAAGATCTGCTCAGGCAAACGCCGGGAGCCGAGGGGTTACCCTTGCTTGACATAGGCACGGGAGCCAACGGTATTTACGCACTGCTGGCGGCGAGCCGTTTCGGCCGGGCCGTGGTGGCCACAGACATCGCCAAGGCATCGCTCACCAATGTGGCGGCCATACTGAAAGCCAATCCAGGGCTTGAGAAGCTCATTAGTCTGCGCTTTCAAAGCAATGCCAGGCATATCCTCACCGGGGTGACCCAGAGTCATGAGCGCTTTGCCGCTTGTGTATGTAACCCGCCGTTTCATGCCAGTGCCGCCGAAGCGGCCTCGGGTACTAACCGTAAACTCGAAGGTTTAGCCAAGAGTCGTGGTCAGCGCCACGTCAGTGGGCAAGGCAAGCCGCAGACGCTCAATTTTGGTGGTCAGGATGCCGAGCTGTGGTGCGATGGTGGTGAACGCAGCTTTTTGATGCGCCTGATAGATGAAAGCGCCCGTGAGCCGGGCCTGTGCCTGTGGTTTACTACCCTGGTTTCAAAAGGGGATAACCTGCGCCCTTGCAAGCGTCGTTTGGCGCAGCGTGGTGCCAGCGAAGTCAAGGTGATAGAAATGCAGCAAGGGCAAAAGATCACCCGGATACTGGCCTGGCGCTTTGAAACCGGCGCCTGATCACTGTCCCTGGGACCAGAGCAGTTGCCCGGCGCCGCTTAAGTCGTAGCCGCCCAACATTGCCGCGACCTGGCGGGTGTCGGGAGCGGTAAGCATGCCCAGCAGTTGTTGCAGTTGGCGGCGAAAATAAATGCCCTGCGACATCACAAAATCAAACGACTCGGTCAGCAGTGGCACGAAGGCCAGGCCGCTTTCTTTGGCCACCGCCTGGCAGCCAAAGCCGATATCGGCATCTTCCCGTGCAATATAGCCTGCCAGCTCCCGTTCACTGAAGGCGGTAAAACGCACATCCAGATCCGTTACCGCCATACCCGTCGTCATCAACCAATGTTCCAGATGCTGCTGGCTGCCTGCGCCATTCTGGCGTTTTACCCAGCGCAGCGGCTGGGCAAAGAGTTCTGTCTGATCCTGCACCCTGTGGTGCATATCAGGCCGCACTATCAGCCCCTGAGCCCGTTTATAGCCATGTACCAGTATCCATTGCTGGTGGTTTTGGTATCCCTTGAGCAGCCCGGTATGACGGATTTTGCGTTCATCAAAACTGCCCCAGTGCAGGGTGCAGACATCGGCATAGCCTTTGGCTAGCAGTTCCAGTCCCAGGCGTGAGCCAGTGGCGCTGTAGCTGACCAGTTCACGACTGCCCACCTTGCCCATGAGCCTGGCAACCAGCATCGACAGCAAGGGGTCATCGCTGCCGGTGATAATAAGCCGGTCGGTGAGCATGCCACTGTGGCAGGAGTCCATTACCCACCTGTCAATAAGCACCTTTGGAAACAACCACTTGCCCGTTACCTTGGTGGCGGGCAAGATACGGTCATTGGCCATGGCATAGACCTTCTTCTCATTGAGGTCCAAGTATTCGGCCACCTGTTTGGCGCTCATGTAAACCAGCTGCACTTCGTCGGTCATTATCCTTGTCCTGTCTTCCCTGGGGTGGCATTAAAATCGATGGTCTCTGCGCCGTGATACACCAAAAAGTGGCGTCCTTTGGCTCGGGCAATGAGGGTTATTCCGAGTTGTTGGGCCAGCTCCAGCCCCATTTGGGTCACGCCGCTGCGGGACAGCAGCACGGGTATGCCCATTTTGGCCACCTTGATAACCATCTCCGAGGTTAAGCGGCCTGTGGTATAGAAAATCTTGTCGCTGCCTGCCTCGCCCTTGAGCCACATTTCGCCCGCGAGTGTGTCTACCGCATTGTGGCGGCCCACGTCCTCCACAAAGGAGCGTATCTGCTCACCTTCACACAGGCCACAGCCATGCACGGCGCCGGCATTTTTGTAGGTGTCGTTGTAGTCGTTGATGTTACGCAGCAGCCCGTACAGGGTGCTTTGTTTGAGACTGGGCACCGGCAGTTTGATGTCGTCGAGCCCGGCCATCAGGTCGCCGTAAACCGTGCCCTGACCACAGCCGGTGGTAACGGTTTTTTCCGATAATTTTTTATCAAGGTCTTCGGTTTGCTCGCGGGTGATGATGGCTGCCGAGTTGACCGCCCAATCCACAATCACCGACTCCAGCTGCGCCAGGTCTTTAATAAATCCCTGGTTTTTCATGTACCCAAGGGCCAGCGCTTCGGGGCGGGCGCCGAGAGTCATCAGGGTGACTATGGGGCGCCAATTGAGGTAAAGGGTTAAGGGGCGTTCACAGGCTATCTGCTTGTCGAGCACGGCGCCTGTCTCGTCCACGGCGGTCACGGCAATGGTTAAGGGTGCCTCAGCACTGGTTTTGATAAAGCGGGTATGGGGTGTTGCAGCCGTCATGGCGAACCTCAAAGGGAGAACGTGCCCAGATGCTTAGCAAGTATCGTACCCGACCGGATTCTGTGATCTGCCACTGCAGTTTTCCAAGGGTATTTCCATTGAACGTGTTGTTATGTCCCACTCGTTCTGCACTCTGGGACAAATTGTCCTATAAATACCAAGGATTTGATGATCCACTTCAAACTTCTTCCGCCCTGCGGCTGGCACCCTTTTTGCAGTCTGGGGTGAAGAGCCGGTGCGGGCTCTCTGGCCGCACCCAACCCAGAGGAATGAGAAGATGCAACACACCCAAAGCGTTTGGCCCATGTATGTGTCGCTCAAAAAAGTTGAAAAACAGGTGGGACGATGGACCTCCTCCACCTGGGAGCTGGATTCGGTGGTCCCGGCCAGCCAGGCAAGCGAAGGAGAAGGGCAGCTGGTGCTGCTTGAGTTGTATCTGGATGAGCGTGCAAGTTATCGCCTGAATCTGGATATGGATAATCCCATGCTGTACATCGTTTGTGATGAATTGGCAGACGGCACCTGGGTGCCGGCCAGTATCAGCGCCGATCAAAATGTGGCCGCCGGATGCCTGGAGGGAGATACCCCGGTGCTGAACATGGCCATGCCCGAAGCCGTCGCCTGCTGGATTGAAGCCTTTATTACCCGTCACGGCGAAGTGGAAATCAGCGCCCACCGCCGCAAACACGTTAACCGCCGCAAGGAACTGGCAGAAGCAAACGCCAGGAGGTCCTGATGAACGATACCTCCCGTGGTTTCCTGGGGCGCTGGCAAGCCCGGCGCGATGCGGTGGCGGCTGAAGAGGCCGCGGAACTTGCCAACATTCCTGCTCAGAGTGCGGAGCCAGAGGCGCTGCCGACGGTTGATTCAGCTGAGCTCGCCGACGAGCCAAGGGCTGCGGCACCTGATACTTCAGAGGGTATCGATGCTGAGGCCGACGCCGGGTTGCCCCCGGAGCCCCTGCCGGATCCCGATGCCATCGAAGTGGGTGGCAGCTTTGCCCGCTTTATGTCCACCGATGTGGACCCTCTGACCCGCACGGCCGCCCTGCGCGCCCTGTGGAAGCAGCCCCAATACAACCATATCGATGGCCTGATTGAGTATGCACTCGATTATTCCAATCAGCCCAAACTGAGCGCCGATGCATCGATAGAGCTGGCGAAAAAGGTGTTCAGGCACGTGATGGAAGCCAGTAACGAAGAGGAAGACCCTCAGACTGCCGCACAGTCGGTTCCCGAGGGCGAGACACAGGCGTGCACAGAGGACAATTTGCCTGAGGAGGTACAGCAGTTGTCCCAAAATGACCTGGAGGAGGCCACTGAGGTGGAGCACCCTGTCGCTCAGGGTCAGTATAACCGAGTTTAATGTCCACAAAACTGGTATGTGAATTGCTGTAATTAAGGCGGTCAGGTGGCGCAAGTTGCGCAAAATAAACAAAAAAACACCAACCCTTACGTACAGAAACAGCCAAAGAACTGTTCAGGAACGCAACGTGAGCATGACAGAGACAACACGCAGGGCCAGACACGCGGATATCCGCAGTCAGGTACTGGCCCAAACCCGGATCCTCGGGAACCTGATTCCACCCACGGTGAGTTATTCCACCGAGGGACACGTCCTTATTCTCGGTGCCGAGGACTTGGCCCGTCTGGCCGCAGACAAACTGTCTGCCATGGCGAGTCGGGTCATACTGGCCACCGATGATATTTCCAGTCAGGATGAGGCTCACCTTGAGCGGGTGATGAATGCCGCGTCCGATGTCGAGAGTTATTACAACAAGCTGGTGTCCATCAAGGGCTTTCTTGGCCAGTTTCAGGCCACTGTGGAGCAAAATGGCACCCAGGCGCAGCTGTCTGCCGTGGCGATTCGTCGCCCCCACTTCGACATAGTGCTCGACCTGTCCATTGAACCTGCCATCCAGTTGGAAATGCTGCCACCCGGCTATTTTCACGTGGGGCAGGACGAGGCCAAACTGGCAGACGCGCTGACGCAAATCCCCGAGCTGGTGGGCCAATTCGACAAGCCCCGATATGTGAAGGTGAATGCCGACCTGTGCGCCCATAACCGCAATGGTCTCAATGGCTGTAACCGTTGCCTCAATTTCTGCCCCGCCGATGCCATTCAGAGCGTGGAAAAGAAAATCGAAATTGACCCTTACCTGTGTCACGGCGCCGGCAGCTGTACCAATGCCTGTCCAACGGGCGCCATCAGTTACGATTTGCCCAATCCCCAGGCGCTGCACAGCTTTCTCAACAAGCTGGTTTCACGTTTTCGCGATGAAGCCCTCGAAGCTCCAGTGATCCTGTTCCACGACCAGAATCAGGGCGCCGCCCTCATTAATAGCGCCTTGCCCGGCGAGGTGCTGCCGGTGGCACTGGAAGAAATTACCGTGGCTTCCATGGATCATTGGCTGGCCGCACTGGCGTGGGGGGCACGCGAAGTGCTGGTGCTGAACACCCAGGCCACTGCGCCCACGCTCACCGCCATGCTCAAGGGCGAAATTGCGCTGGCTTGCCGTATTTTGGCTGAAATGGGGCAGCCTGCCCGGGTACGTCTGATAGACGAGGCCGAGCTGGCAGATTTGGAGCCCTCACTCGACATCAGCCTGGATTGGCCTGTCACGGTTCCCGCTGCCTTTGGTAGCGGCAGCAAGCGCGACACCCTGTTCGCCGCCATCGACCACCTCAACAGCCAGGCTGCCGACATCAACAGCATACTGCCCATGGGCAATATCCCCTTCGGCAAGGTCACAGTCGCCACAGATAACTGCACCCTGTGTATGTCCTGTGTGGCTATTTGTCCCACCGCAGCCCTCAAGGATGGCGGTGATGAGCCCAAGCTGCTGTTTACCGAACAAAACTGTGTGCAGTGTGGCCTCTGTGAAGCCGCCTGCCCCGAAAAGGTCATCAGCCTGGTGCCCCAGGTGAATTTTGATGCCCCCAGCCGTCAGGCTGCCAGGGTGCTCAAGGAAGAAAAACCTTTTGAGTGTGTGCGCTGCGGCGCGCCCTTTGCGACCCAATCCATGGTGCACCGGATGCTGGATATGGTGGGCATGCACTCGGCATTTTCGGCCAACATCGAACGACTCAAGATGTGTGGCGATTGCCGCGTGAAAGACATGTTTGAAGACATTCTTCAAGATCCGGAAAAGCAACTGAGATAAGAGACGCGCTATGACCCAAGCTATTCGACAAGTATCAGAAAACGATCAGTTCCGGGCAGACATTTACCAGTTGTTGGCGGCACTGCTGCGCCGCGCCCCCTCAGCCGAACTGCTGGCCTTTTTACAGGGACTGGAAGTTGAGGATGAACTGGATAACGACATGACCCGCGCCTGGGCGGCTATCAAGCTGGCCGCCGGCCAGTTCACTCCGGCGCAGCTGGAAGACGAGTATTTCGCGCTGTTTCTCGGCGTGGGCTGCGGCGAAATCCTGCCCTATGGCAGCTGGTTTATGACCGGGTCCCTGATGGACACGCCGCTGGCGCTCTTGCGTCAGGACCTGGCCCAGATGGGCTTTGAGCGCGAAGAAAACGTTAAGGAACCCGAAGACCACGTGGCAGCCCTGTGTGAAGTCATGGGCGTGCTTATTCTCGAAGCCCCCGGTTATCGCCAGCTGGCCTTCTATCAGCGCCATATCGGCAGCTGGATAGACCGCTTCTGTGATGCGGTGGCCAAGGCGCCCAGTGCGGCCTTTTACGCCACAGTTGCCCAGCTTGCCAAGGCATTCTTTGCCGTGGAAGCCAACGAGTTTGAACAGTTGAGTCTGGATATTCCGGTGAATTGTCCGGGCTCAGCCGAGATTGCCCCCGCCAGTCAGGAAGCGGTTGAAGTTCATTAATTCCGACAGGCAGGACAAGAAACCGGCGGCGAGAGCCGCCACAAAAAGCAGCCCGGCCCCGGCCGGGTACGATAACAACAAGGAGACAACATGAAGAAGCAAGCTTCCGAAATGAGTCGTCGCGAACTGCTCAAGGCGCTGGCCATTGGCGGTGGTGCCGTGGCTGCGGCCACAGTAGCCGGCAGTGCCTCTGCAGCCCCAACCGAAGCCGTACCAGAAGCGCAAAGCGACAAGTACCGCGAGACAGAACATATCCGCAACTACTACGCCACCCTGCGCAACTGAGCCAGGTAACCTTTAACCAAGGAGATTAAGATGCGATTGACACGCACCTCCGCCGAGGCCCGTCAGGCAGAAAAGCCCAGCCTTGGCATGAATCGCCGTCAGTTCCTCAAGTCAGCCGGTTTTGCCACCGGTGGTATCGCCGCCGCCTCCATGCTGGGTACCGGCATGATGCGCCGCGCCGAAGCCAAAGACGTGCCACACAATGCCCCTACCGAAGTGAAGCGAACCATCTGCTCCCACTGCTCTGTGGGTTGTGGTATCTACGCCGAAGTACAAAACGGTGTTTGGACGGGTCAGGAACCGGCTTTCGACCACCCCTTCAACCAGGGCGGCCACTGTGCCAAGGGTGCCTCTCTGCGTGAACACGGCCACGGAGAAAAACGCCTCAAGTACCCAATGAAGCTTGAAGGCGGCAAGTGGAAGAAACTCAGCTGGGAGCAGGCCATCAACGAGGTTGGTGACCAGATGCTCAAAATTCGTGAGGAGTCAGGTCCGGATTCGATTTACTTCATGGGTTCGGCCAAGTTCTCCAACGAACAAGCTTATCTGTACCGCAAATTCGCGGCCATGTGGGGCACCAACAACGTCGACCACTCAGCCCGTATTTGTCACTCTACCACTGTAGCCGGTGTGGCCAACACCTGGGGTTATGGTGCGCAAACCAACTCTTTCAATGACATGCGCAACTCCAAGTGCATGATGTTCATCGGCTCCAACCCAACCGAAGCACACCCTGTTGCGATGCAGCACATTTTGGTTGGCAAAGAGCGCGGTGCCAAAATCATTGTGGTTGATCCCCGTTTTACCCGTACTGCGGCCAAGTCCGACGAGTACGTGCATATCCGTCCCGGTACCGATATTCCCTTCATCTACGGTCTGCTGTGGCATATCTTCGAAAACGGCTGGCAGGATGAGGTCTTTATCAAGTCCCGCGTATACGGTATGGAACGTATCCAGGACGAAGTGAAGCGCTGGACGCCGGAAGAAGTGGAAAACGTGGTCGGTGTCTCCAAGGCACAGATGTACCGTGTGGCCAAGATGATGGCCGAGCACAAGCCTGGCACCATCGTTTGGTGTATGGGTGGTACCCAGCACCACGTAGGTAACGCCAACACCCGCGCTTACTGTGTTCTGCAGCTGGCACTGGGCAACATGGGCGTGTCCGGTGGCGGTACCAACATTTTCCGTGGCCACGATAACGTGCAGGGCGCTACGGACTTTGGTCTGCTGTTCGACAACCTGCCAGGCTACTATGGCCTGACTTCCGGTGCCTGGGCGCATTGGAGCAATGTGTGGGATCTGGACCCTGCCTGGGTATCCGGCCGTTTCGATCAGGGAGAGTACCTCGGCAAACAGCCACAAACCACCGCCGGTATTCCCTGCTCCCGCTGGCACGATGGTGTGTTGGAAGACAAGACCAAGATTGCCCAGAAAGACAACATTCGTCTGGCGTTCTTCTGGGGCCAGTCAGTCAATACCGAGACCCGTGGCCGTGAAGTGCGTGAAGCACTGAACAAGATGGACACAGTGGTTGTCGTTGACCCCTTCCCAACCATGGCCGGTGTTATGCACCAGCGCACTGACGGCGTGTACCTGCTGCCTGCTGCCACCCAGTTCGAAACCTATGGTTCGGTTTCTGCCTCCAACCGCTCACTGCAGTGGCGCGATAAGGTCATTGAGCCGCTGTTCGAATCCCTGCCAGACCATGTGATCATGTACAAGCTCGCCAAGAAAGTTGGTATTGAAAAAGAGCTGTGCAAACACATTCAGGTGAACGGCGATGAGCCGCTGGTGGAAGATATCACCCGCGAATTCAACAAAGGCATGTGGACCATTGGTTACACTGGCCAGAGCCCTGAGCGTTTGAAGATGCACCAGCAAAACTGGGGCACCTTCGATGTGAACAGCCTGACAGCCCCAGGCGGTCCTGCCAAGGGTGAAACCTATGGTCTGCCTTGGCCATGTTGGGGTACACCTGAGATGAAACACCCCGGTACCCAGATCCTGTACGACACAAGCAAGCACGTCAAAGACGGCGGCGGTAATTTCCGTGCCCGTTTTGGTGTTGAGCACGAAGGTAACAACCTGCTGGCCGAAGGCACCTATTCCAAGGGCGCTGAAATTCAGGACGGTTATCCAGAATTTACTGCCGACATGCTCAAGCAGCTTGGCTGGTGGGATGACCTGACCGAAGAAGAGAAGAAATACGCCGAAGGCAAAAACTGGAAGACCGACGTATCCGGCGGTATCCAGCGTGTTGCCATCAAGCATGGCTGTATTCCTTTTGGTAACGCCAAGGCCCGCTGTATCGTGTGGACTTTCCCGGACGATATCCCGCTGCACCGCGAGCCGCTGTACACACCACGCCGTGACCTGGTGGCCAAGTACCCCACCTACGATGACCGCATGGTTCATCGTTTGCCAACCCTGTACAAGTCAATCCAGGAGAAGGATTTCGCCAAGGACTTCCCACTGGCACTGACCTCAGGCCGTTTGGTGGAATACGAAGGTGGTGGTGAAGAAACCCGCTCCAACCCATGGCTGGCGGAGCTTCAGCAGGAGATGTTTATCGAAATTAACCCTGCCGACGCTGCTGATCGCGGTATTCGCAACGGTGACAACGTCAAGGTACACAGTCCAGAGGGTGCGGTTATTAGTGTCAAGGCCATGGTGACCCCAAGGGTGATTGCCGGTGAATGCTTTATGCCATATCACTTTGCGGGCATCTTTGAAGGTGAAAGCTTGGCGAAGAATTATCCAGAAGGCACAGTGCCTTACGTAGTGGGTGAGTCTGCCAACACTGTTATGACCTACGGCTACGACCCTGTGACCCAGATGCAGGAAACCAAGTCCAGTCTGTGCCAAATCACGAAAGCCTGACCGTAACTTGATGAGGAGAAAGCCATTATGGCAGTCATGAAATTTCTGTGTGACACCAAGCGCTGCATCGAGTGTAACGGTTGTGTCACCGCTTGTAAGAACGAAAACGACTCCGCCCTCGAGTGGGGTATCCAGCGTCGCCGTGTAGTCACCATCCGTGATGGTGAACCCGGCGAGGCCTCAATCTCGGTTGCCTGTATGCACTGTACCGACGCGCCCTGTATGGCGGTGTGTCCGGCGAACTGCTTCTACAAAACCGACGACGGCATAGTGCTGCACAACAAAGATACCTGTATCGGTTGTGGCTACTGTTTCTACGCCTGTCCGTTCGGTGCGCCGCAGTTCCCGAAAAAGACCGCCTTTGGCAGTCGCGGCAAGATGGACAAGTGCACCTTCTGCGCCGGTGGTCCTGAGGAGAACTTCTCCGACGCCGAGCGTCAGAAGTACGGTGCCAACCGTATCGCCGAAGGTAAGCTGCCAATGTGCGCCGAGCTGTGTGCCACCAAGGCGCTGCTCGCCGGTGATGCCGATGTGGTATCCAGCATCTACCGTGAGCGTATGGCTGCCCGCGGCAATCCCAACGTGATCTGGGGCTACAACCCCCAGACAGGTGAGATTAACTGAGGCCAAGCTGTGGCAACAGGGCGCCTTTATTGGGCTTTGTTGCCGCTATAGGAGTGAAAATGTTATCCAAAACGTTTAACAAGTCACTGCAGCAGCTCTGGTCTGTGGCCTTGTTGGCGATGGCTCTGGTGCTGGGATCCGTTTCGGGTGCCTGGGCCGCCGATGAGCAATCCAGTCAACAACAGGCAGCGCAAACCAGTGATGCCGATCTGTGGCGTGCGGTAAAAGCCGGTGAATCCGGTTCTACCACCGCCCAGGGCGTTGAGGCAGGTGTACTCATCAACGTGGCCGGTAATCAGGGTAAGGAAGTCCGCAATCAGTATCTGACCCCCGTCATGGGCTTTGCCGTGGTGGGTGTGTTCGGTGCCTTCCTGCTGTTCTATCTGGTCAACGGCCCCTCGAAGCTGCACCACGGCTTCTCGGGCAAGCTGGTGGCCCGTTGGAGTAAGGCGGATCTGTGGATCCACTGGGTGATGGCCATTGCCTGTTTGCTGCTGATCTTCACCGGTCTAACCATCATGCTGGGACGTCATGTGCTCGAACCCTATGTGGGCTCGGGTTTGTGGGCTTCGCTCATCTACGGCAGTAAAACCGTGCACGACTTTGCCGGGCCTGTATTTATGCTGGCCTGGGTATTGTGCGTGGTGAAGTGGATGCCGCTGCAAACCTTCAAGCTCTACGACCTTAAATGGTTCCTGCTGGTGGGTGGCTACATCAACTTCGGCCCCTTCAAGGGTAAGCACCCCGACAGTGGTTTTGCCAATGCCGGTGAGAAGATGTGGTTCTGGACCCTGACCATCTTCGGTCTGTTTATCAGCGTGACCGGGGTGATGCTGGTTCTGCCCGGCCTGGATCTGCCGCGGGAAGCCTCGATGGCGGCCCTGCTTATCCACGCCATGAGCGCCATCATCATTATCGCTTTCACCATAGTGCACATCTGGATGGCGACTGTGCTCAGTGAAGGTGGTATGGAGTGCATGAAGTCCGGTTATTGTGATGAAAACTGGGCGATTCAGCACCACAACCTCTGGTACGATGAAATCAAGGCCAATGGCAGCTTGAAATACAAGGACTGATGTTTAGTCCGTTGTTGAAAAAGGCCCAGTTTTAACTGGGCCTTTCTACACCATCCGGCACCACAACCTCTGGTACGATGAAATCAAGGCCAATGGCAGCTTAAAATACAAGGACTGATGTTTAGTCCGTTGTTGAAAAAGGCCCAGTTTTAACTGGGCCTTTCTACACCATCCGGCTCCACAACCTCTGGTACGATGAAATCAAGGCCAATGGCAGCTTAAAATACAAGGACTGATATTTAGTCCGGTGTTGAAAAAGGCCCAGTTTTGACTGGGCCTTTCTACACCATCCGGCACCACAACCTCGGGTATGATGAAATCAAGGCCAATGGCAGCTTGAAATACAAGGACTGATGTTTAGTCCGTTGTTGAAAAAGGCCCGGTTTTAACTGGGCCTTTTTGTCTCTGCAAGACAGTACCTACCCCCGAAACCATAAAACATTCTGGGCGCGTGTTGCCACTCACCTAATTAAGCTGCTCATCTCCGCTCTCCTTTAAGGCCCATCCAACCACAAACACGCGTTTTCTCTGGTGTTTCAGCCCCACAAGTCATTCACAAATTTAACGAATTTGCATTTTTGTATCAAAGGGTTACCGGCTCACCTTTATAGCGGTTTCTTGCGCTTGTTAACAGAACACGACTATCAGCGGGTGCGCAAGGCCACAATACTGCGCCAGATCAAGTCTGTCTCTCACATGCGCGGCTACAGTGGCGGCGAAAAGTCCCTAACTCACTAATAAAAGTGAGTTTTACAACAATAATCATGCTTTTTGTTAACAGGGTGGGTCAGCTTGGCTGATTAGCTCAGGAGTCAATATGAAAACAACCCCCAACAGCGCAGAGCGCCGGGCGTTTCTCAAGACCATGGCCATGGGCAGTGTTGCCGGTGTTGCAGTGGCCACTTGTGGCAGCGCAGTGGCACAGCCGCTTGAGTCTGCGTCTGCCCAGTCCAAGGGCTATCGCGAGACAGACCATGTCCGCCGTTATTACGCCAGCTTACGCGGCGAGTAAAAGGAGTCTGTAATGAAACTTACCCGTACCTCAGACGTGGCCGCGAAGACCGAGGCCAAGCCGCTCGGCATGAGCCGCCGTCAATTTATGAAAACGGCCGGTATTGCCACCGGTGGCATTGCCGCCGCGTCCATGCTCGGCACCGGCATGATGCGCCGCGCCGAGGCCAAAGACATTCCCCACAATGCACCGATTGAAATCAAGCGCACCATTTGCAGTGCCTGTGCCGTGGGTTGTGGCCTGTATGCCGAAGTGCAAAACGGCGTCTGGACCGGCCAGGAGCCCGCATTCGATCACCCCTTCAACGCCGGTGGTCACTGTGCCAAGGGTGCTGCGCTGCGTGAACACGGCCATGGTGAAAAACGCCTCAAGTATCCGATGAAGCTTGAAGGCGGCAAGTGGAAGCGTATCAGCTGGGAGCAGGCGATTAACGAGGTGGGCGACAAGATGCTCAGCATTCGTCAGGAGTCAGGCCCGGATTCTGTGTACTTCATGGGCTCGGCCAAGTTCTCCAACGAAGGCTGCTATATGTACCGCAAACTCGCGGCCATGTGGGGCACCAACAACGTCGACCACTCGGCCCGTATTTGTCACTCTACCACCGTAGCCGGTGTGGCCAACACCTGGGGTTATGGTGCGCAAACCAACTCTTTCAACGACATTCAGAATGCCCGCGCCATCTTCTTTATCGGCGCCAACCCTGCCGAGGCACACCCTGTGTCCATGCAGCACATTCTGACTGCCAAAGAGCGCAACAACGCCAAGATCATCGTGGTCGACCCGCGCTTCTCCCGCACGGCGGCCCACGCCGACCTGCACGTGGGTATTCGCCCCGGCACTGATATTCCGTTTATTTACGGCATGTTGTGGCACATTTTTGAAAACGGCTGGGAAGACAAAACCTTTATCGACCAGCGCGTATTTGGCATGGACAAAATCCGCGAAGAAGCCAAAAAGTTCCCGCCAAAAGAAGTGGCCGATATCACGGGTGTATCTGAAGAGGCCATTTATCAGGCCGCCAAGCTGATGGCCGATAACCGTCCCGGCACTGTGGTCTGGTGTATGGGGGGTACCCAGCACCACGTGGGCAACGCCAACACCCGCGCCTACAGCATTCTGCAGCTGGCGCTGGGCAACATGGGCGTATCCGGTGGTGGTACCAACATCTTCCGTGGTCACGACAACGTACAGGGCGCCACCGACCTGGGCCTGCTGTTTGACAACCTGCCCGGTTACTACGGCCTGACCAGCGCCGCCTGGCAGCATTGGACCCACGTGTGGGATCTGGATCTGGAATGGGTCAAGGGTCGCTTCGACCACGGCACCTACCTGGGCCGCGAGCCCATGACCACCCCTGGTATTCCCTGTTCCCGCTGGCACGACGGTGTGCTGGAAGACAAGGCCAAGCTGGCGCAGAAAGACAATATCCGTCTGGCGTTTTTCTGGGGTCAGTCGGTTAACACCGAAACCCGTCAGCGCGAGGTGCGTGATGCTCTGGACAAGATGGACACAGTGGTTGTGGTTGACCCCTTCCCAACCATGGCCGGTGTCATGCACCGCCGTAAAGATGGCGTCTATCTGCTGCCTGCCGCGACCCAGTTTGAGACCCGTGGCTCCATCTCCAACTCAGGCCGCTCTATCCAGTGGCGTGAACAGGTTATCGAGCCGCTGTTCGAGTCCAAGACCGACATCGAAATCATGTACCGTCTGGCGGAAAAGCTGGGTATTGCCGAGCAATACACCAAGCGCATCAGCAAAGAAAATGGCGTGCCACTGATTGAGGACATTACCCGCGAAATCAACCGCGGTATGTGGACCATCGGCATGACAGGCCAGAGCCCTGAGCGTATCAAGGCCCACACCATGAACTGGGGCACCTTCTCGCAGAAGAGTCTCGAAGCCGAAGGTGGCCCATGCAAGGGCGAAACCTATGGTCTGCCATGGCCATGTTGGGGCACCCCTGAGATGAAACACCCGGGTACCCAAATTCTCTACAACACAAGCAAGCATGTGAAAGACGGCGGCGGTAACTTCCGTGCCCGTTATGGCGTTGAGTATCAGGGCCAGAACCTGCTGGCCGAGGGCTCCTTCTCCAAGGGCGCCGAGATTGAAGACGGTTATCCCGAATTCACCGCCGACATGCTCAAGCAACTGGGCTGGTGGGACGACCTGACCGCGGCCGAAAAAGCCGAGGCCGAAGGTAAAAACTGGAAGACGGATCTGTCCGGCGGCATTGTGCGCGTTGCCATCAAGCACGGCTGTATTCCTTTCGGTAACGCCCGTGCCCGCTGTGTGGTGTGGACCTTCCCTGATGCTGTGCCTGTGCACCGTGAGCCGCTGTACACCGCCCGTCGCGATCTGGTGGCCAAGTACCCCACCTACGACGACATGCAGGTGCATCGTCTGCCTACCCTGTACAAGTCGATTCAGGAAAAAGACTTCAGCGGCAACTACCCGCTGGTGCTTACCTCCGGTCGTTTGGTGGAGTACGAGGGTGGCGGCGAAGAATCCCGCTCCAACCCCTGGTTGGCCGAACTGCAGCAGGAGATGTTTGTGGAAATCAACCCGGCCGACGCTGCCGACCGGGGTATTCGCAACAATGACAATGTCTGGCTGGAAGGCCCGGAGGGTGGCCGCATCCTCATCAAGGCGATGGTGACACCCAGGGTAAAACCCGGCGTGACCTTTATGCCTTACCACTTCGCCGGTGTGATGCATGGCGAGAGTCTGGCCGCCAACTATCCGGAAGGCACCGTGCCCTACGTCATCGGTGAATCCGCCAACACGGCGCTGACCTATGGCTACGACCCTGTGACCCAAATGCAGGAAACCAAGTCGAGCCTGTGTCAGATAGTCAAGGCCTGAGCGCGGTAATCGAGGAGATAAGTCATTATGGCAACTATGAAATTTTTGTGTGACACCAAGCGCTGCATCGAGTGCAACGGCTGCGTCACCGCCTGTAAAAACGAAAACGACTCCGCCCTCGAGTGGGGTATCCAGCGCCGCCGCGTCGTCACCATCCGTGATGGTGAGCCCGGTGAAGCCTCCATTTCGGTGGCGTGTATGCACTGCTCTGACGCCCCCTGTATGGCGGTGTGTCCGGCCAACTGCTTCTACAAGACCGACGATGGCATAGTGCTGCACGACAAGGACACCTGTATTGGCTGTGGCTATTGCCTGTACGCCTGTCCGTTTGGCGCGCCCCAGTTCCCTAAAAAGGGTGCCTTCGGCAGCCGCGGCAAAATGGACAAGTGCACCTTCTGCGCCGGTGGCCCGGAAGAAAACTTCTCCGATGCTGAGCGCCAGAAGTACGGCAGCAACCGTCTCGCCGAAGGCAAGCTGCCCATGTGTGCCGAGCTGTGTGCCACCAAGGCGCTGCTTGCCGGTGATGCGGAAGTGGTTTCCAACATCTTCCGTGAGCGCGTGGTCTATCGTGGTGCCGACAACGGTGCCTGGAAGTAATCACAGCCAGGGGGGCGGCCTGTTCGCCCCCAACGGAGGTTAACAATGAACAATTGGTTCAAAATCCTGGCCGTGGCTGCGCTACTCATGCTGGGTATGGGGCTCGGCCATGCTGCCGATGCCAATGCCCAACTGGGAGATGCCCAGATGTGGGCCGAGCTGAAAGACGGCGCCGTGGGTTACACCACCTCGACCAGTGAGTTTCATGGTCAGCCCATCAATACCTACGACCCCAGACTGCTGCAGGTTCGCGGCACCTGGTTGGCGCCGGGGCTGATGGCAGCGCTGTTTGGCATGATAGTGGTGTTTGCCCTGTTTATCATGGTCAACGGTATCTCCAAGCTGCACCACGGTTTTTCGGGCAAGATGGTGTACCGCTGGTCCAAGCTGGACGTGAGCATTCACTGGCTGGGGGCCATCCCCTGTCTGCTGCTTATTCTCACAGGTTTGGTACTGCTGGCAGGTCGCTTCTTCTTCCAACCCTGGTTGGGTGAGAGCGTATGGGCCGGTCTGGTGTATGCCGCCAAGCAGGTGCACGATGTTATGGCCATTCCCTTTATGATTGGCTGGGCGCTGATGACCCTGATGTGGGCCAAAAACCAGCTGCCGAAAATGTACGACATCAAGTGGTTTATGGTGGTGGGTGGCTATATCAACTTTGGCCCCTTCAAGAACCAGCACCCCGACGCGGGCTTTGCCAACGCCGGTGAAAAAATGTGGTTCTGGACCTTTGCCCTGTTCGGGCTGGTGATCTCGGCCTCCGGCATGTTGCTGCTGTTCCCCAACCTGTTTGAGCCAAGCCGCACCTTAAGCTTCGCTGCCCTTGTTCTGCACGGCATCAGCGCCATCATCATTTGTGCCTTCTCCATAGTGCACATCTTTATGGCGACCGTGATGTCTGAGGGCGGTATGGAGTGTATGGTGTCGGGTTACTGTGATGAGAACTGGGCCACGCAGCACCACAACCTTTGGTTTGATGAAATCAAGGCTAACGGTACTCTGAAGTACAAAGAGTAATCTTTGGCTTCAGTGGTGCTGTGAGGCCCAGTTCCTGGGCCTTTCAAGCAAAGCCAGGCACCACAACCTTTGGTTTGATGAAATCAAGGCTAATGGTACTCTGAAGTACAAAGAGTAATCTTTGGCTTCAGTGGTGCTGTGAGGCCCAGTTCCTGGGCCTCTTTAGCCAAGCCAGGCACCACGACTTGTGGTTCGATGAAATCAAAGAGAATGGCACCCTTAAGTACAAAGAGTGACATGTAACTTTGATGTGTGGTGACTGAATGCGTTTAGTCGCCACTGAGTTGAAAAGCCCTGCGACTGCGGGGCTTTTTGTTGCTTGCAGCAACGGGGCTCAACTTCGGCTGTCAATGCTGTGCTTTGAGTTGACTGAGCCAAGCTGCGCTTGGCAAAAGGTCGTGGGCAAATACATCCATGTACAAGGGGCAGTTCGCCATCCATGGCTCTCGCTCGTGCGCAGGCAAACACTCGCCCACCCACATTCAGGCAAAGGGGACTAAGCGGCTCCGCTCCCCTTTGCTAACCCCGTTGACGCTCACGGCTCTAATTAGGGTAAGAACTTAAATCCACTTTTTGCCGTTGAAGCACCACCGTTTGTTTCTGGCTTGTAATCGTGTAATAAACGAACTGTGCATTCGCAATGGCTAAAATATGCGCTGCTTAACAAAAACGGTAATCTAAACTTGCTGGAACGGCCAAATTGGTGGAAGTTCACATTTTACCTATGTCTAAATGGGTAGGCTATGGATAGCAAACTCGAAATGTTTTCTTTGTTTTTCAAAAAGATCCATTTCAGATAATCTTTGACAGGAAGCCCTATGACCAGCAGTTCAACCTTAGCCATTCCCGCCGCCCATCAGGCGCAAGTCGATATTACTCTGCCGGCATGGCTGCTGAGCACCGCTGAACGGGTGATGAACTTCTATGTTGATCGCAACCTGCGGCTCGATACCCTGTCGGTCGATACCATGCCCGCGCCTGTGTCGGGCAAAAAGTACATGCTGTACGCCCATGTGCCCTTTTGCCATACCCTCTGCTCTTACTGCACCTTCCACCGCTTTACCTTTAAAGAGGATAAGGCGCGCGCCTATTTCGTTTCCCTGCGTAAAGAAATGACCATGGCCAAGGAGCTCGGTTATGACTTCGAATCCATGTACATAGGTGGCGGCACTACCACTGTGCTGGAGGATGAGCTGGCACGCACTATCGAGCATGCCAGGCTGCTGTTCCCGTCCATCAAGGAAGTGTCCTGCGAGTCAGACCCACGCCACCTGGCGAGCCCGGAGTTCCGTCAGCTCAAGGGGCTGGTGGACCGCATGTCTATTGGGGTGCAGAGCTTCGATGATGGCATCCTCAAGATGACCGACCGTTTCGAGAAGTTTGGCTCGGGGCTGCAAACCTTCGACCGTATTCAGGCGGCCAAGGAGTTGTTCCCCATCATCAACGTGGACCTGATTTTTGGCTTCCGTGGCCAGACGGAGGAGGTGATCCAGCGGGATCTCGACATGGCCCGCCGCCTCGACCCACGGCAGATAACCACCTATCCGCTGATGATCACCCACCAGACCCGCAAGAGCGTGAAGGGCAAGCTGGCGGCGCCCCAGGCGGATCTGGCCCGTCAGTACAGCCAGATCCTCACCAGTCTGCGTGGCCAGTACAACCAGCTGTCGAGCTGGGCATTCGGCAAGGCCAACGACGAAGGCTTTGATGAGTATGTTATTGATTATGATGAATATCTTGGCGTTGGCTCTGGTTCGTTCAGCTTCCTCGGTGACACCCTGTATGTGAACACCTTCTCACTGCGCAAGTATCAGGAGCGCATCGAAGCGGGCAAGATGAGTGTTGAGCAGCAAAAGCGCTACGACACCAAGGCCATTATGCAGTACCGCTTTTTGCTGGGGCTCTTCTCTGGCCGCTTGTCGCGCCAGTATTTCCGCGACACCTTTGGGGTGAATCTCGATACCGCGTTGTTTAAGGAAATGACCGCCATGAAGCTGATTGGCGCGCTCAAAAACGACCCCACCAACCCCGAGGAACTCCTGGTTACCGACAACGGCAACCTGATGGGCCTGCTGATGATGAAGGAGTTCTATTCCGGCATGGACAATGTGCGGGCACAGCTGCGCAAGCCGCTGAAGAACTGTGATATGTAACGAGTTGGTTTTGCGGGGGAATGTTGGCAACCTTCGATATTCCCGCCTTCACTCTGCACTATTTGTCGCAGGATGACCTGGTGCGGCAAACTTGGCCCTGGATCCCGTCAGATGCAGACAAAACATCTCTGCACACACCTGTTGGCGCCCGTTGGCTTTTGCCCGGTACAGCTGCTCATCGGCCTGACGAATGGCGTCTTCAATGTCTGGGAGGCCTGCTGCATTTTGTACCCCAACAGTGGCTATACCGGCTGAAAAGCTAACGCTCAATCCAATGGCAGGGTCTTGTTCACACGCTTGTATGAAGGTGCGTTGCAGGCGCTGTAGCAGGCCTGCAAATACGGCAGGGTCTTTCTCCGTCGCCAACAGAATAAACTCCTCACCCCCAAACCGCCCGATAATATCTGTTTGCCTGAGTGTTGTTTTGGCCGCCTGTGCAAAGGCCCGTAAGACCGCATCGCCGACGTGATGCCCATGTTTATCATTGATGGCTTTAAAAAAATCCAGATCCAACAGGGCAATCGACAACGGAAACTGCTGGCGCTCGGCAAGTCGTTGCATTTGGCTGGCTTGATGTAAAAATGCACGCCGGTTGAGTAAACCTGTGAGGGGATCGGTATCAGACAGTTGCTGCAATCTCATCCTGTGTTGGCGGCTGCGAAGTAAATACAGTGACAGGATCAGCGTGACCAGTGCGCCTGCACTAATCACTATCAGTGTAATGTGCAGCCTTGCCTTGGCTTTTTGTTCTGCTGCCGCGATTCGCGCAGCTTGTTTTTCCTGCTCTGCAGCGAGTGTTTCTTCCTGAGCCAGTGCCAGGCGGGTTTGGAAGCTGCTTAGCATTAAAGACCGCGCCTCAGCGTCTTTTTCAGCTTTTAACTGATGATAATGCTGAGACGCTTCAAAGGCGGCCTGATAATTACCTTGCTTTTGATAAATTTTTTGCAATAAGTCATGACGCTCCCAGTTATTGTTTTCTGTAATACGGTCGGCCATCTCTTGCGCTGCGGAAACATTTCCCAGCAATAGATACGATAGCCCGGCATAATAGGCTGAACTCTCATTCAGGTGCGGTATTTGCTGCATGGGATTGAATTGCATCAATCGATTAACATTGGAAAAGTTGCCTTGCTGAATTTCTCCCAGCAGCACAATTTTATCCATCACATCAGAACAGGCGATATTATTGTGTGCAGAAAGTGAAGCCTGGGCATAACGCACTTTTTCCTGAAACGGAAGAAAATACATATTGGCAATGTTGCAGTAAATAATTGCTACATGATCTGGTTCGTCGGTTTGCTGGTAGTGATTAATTAATTGATTGTACTGGTCAATAGCTTGATTTAAATCACCAATTAGACCGCTGTGATAGGCGAGCTCTTCGCTTAAATAATATAGGTAGTCTTGATGTTGTGATGCTACGCTTCCCTTCTTTACTACTTGTGACAACTGGAATAATGGATGAGGTATTTTTTCGAATAGCTGACGCTTGTAATAAATTTCAAGCAAATGCCTTAAAAAAACTATATGTACATAAGGGGCGTTTTTTAGTGCTGGTTCCAGCTTCAGACTTTCCAGTAAGGCGGTTGCTTCCTCCGGTAGATTTTGGTAGGTGTACATGCCATAACTTCGTATTGTCATGGCATAGATATAGAGCTCAGGATGTTGCATCGGGCTAATTAAACTCAGTGCTCTAGATAAATTTTCCTCTATAGCATCCATCCCATAAGAGCGCAGGTTCTCAGCTTTAAATATCAATAAGGCAGCGTGCCGCACCGGGTCATTACTTGCCTCTTTTATGCGCAGATCTATTTGATTGGTTAAACTGTCCTTGTTTTCAGCATGGGCGTTATCCAGTTCAAACCTTTCAGCCTGGATCTGTGCCATGGTGTATCGCTCTTGCGCCGGCACGGGTTGTGATATGAGCAGTGCCATAAGGCCTGCAATGAAGACCCGAATAAATCGTGTCACCGGGTGTTGACTATCCAGATGAAGGCGATGGAAAACCGATTTAATTTGGGAATATGGCATAGCACTGAAGATCAACAAGGTCACTCCAATAGCAAGTTTCATACAATGTTACATAAGATTAAAAAAATAGGCTGTCGAATTTCGCTCTTTTTGTGAACAAAACGCCTGTTTATTGCCTTGTAGCTTGAAACCGCGTTCAATATCCAGAGATCTGAAAACCGTATTGACGACAAAGGGATTGGACAGGTTTGGCGCTGTCCGGCGCAGAATAGCGTGGACATTATTGGCGATTCAGGGAGCCAAGAGACAATCTCTATTGAATCGCCGCTTTTTTGGGCGCTTTAGGTGACTACTCCAGTGCATTTGGTGGCGCTGACGCTGGGAGAATGGGGTCTTTGCCGTATGCGGGTTCACACAAAACATACAGATTTTCATACCGGTACCTCTGATTGATGGAGATGTCATTACATTTCCCCTTTCATTCAGCTCAAGGCAACCTGGCCCGGTTATCACTGCCATACATCATCAGTGATGTAAGTCCTTATTTCTGGTTGAGTGCAACTCAAAGGCTGACGGAAAGAGCCGGTTTTGTTAAAGATGCGCAAAAGATGATTAGATTTTTTCAGCACGATGGATTTCAGCGATGGCGAGCAGTATTTCGATGCAAGCTTCAAACAACTGGGTTTGACACAGGGCCGTTATAGGGATATCGAGTTTGAAGATTGCCTGTTTTCAGACTGCGATTTTTCCGATGCCAGTTTTCAAAACTGCCGCTTCAATCAATGCCGCTTTGAGCGCTGTAATCTCAGTCTGGCGGTGTTTTCAGGCAGTCGCTTGTTTGGGGTGACTTTTGTTGAAAGCAAATTGATCGGGGTGGACTGGACCCGTGCCGATTGGCCCGGCTTTCATGTGGATTTTGAACTGGCGTTTCAGCAATGCATTCTCAACGACTCGTCTTTCTACGGCCTGACAATGCATCAGCTGGCCATGACCGAATGCCGGGTGCAGGAGGTGGATTTTCGCCATGGTGATTTCAGCGGTGCCAGCCTTACCCAATGCAACTTCTCCGGCAGTCTGTTTGTGCAAACCAATTTAAACCGCGCTGACTTTAGCGGTTCAGAAGGTTTTAACATCAATGTGTTGGAAAACAGCCTCAAAGGGGCACGATTTTCGCGATTCGATGCCCTGAGTCTGCTGGAGTCTCTGGGCATAGAGCTGGTAGATGAGTTTTGACGCCTGAACTTGCCTTCATTCAATCACCATTGGCACGAAAAAATATTGCTGTTTGCAGACGGAAATGGATTGATACAGTGCCACAGAACCGTACCAGATAATTGCATTGTTCTTGTTTAACGTGATGAAAATAAAAGATTTACAAATGCCTGCTTTTTTATTGTGCACTTTTATTGGGTGGCTGTGATACTTTTAATGAACAATCAGGTTACAGGGTCAGCCAATCATGGACAGAGCTGTTATTTCAGCCCTTCGCGTCGCCATCATCTATGCGGTTTTTGCCGGATTTTGGATCCTGTTTTCAGATATTGCCGTTGAGTTGCTGCTGGACAGTGCTCAGCTGCGCGCCATCGCGCAAACATACAAGGGATTGGCCTTTGTGATCATCACGGCAACCCTGCTGCTGATGTTGGTGCTCAGGAGTAACAGAGCGCTGGAAAAAGCCAACGAAATGGATAGCCTGACGGGCCTTAGCAGCCTCAGCGTATTTATCCGCTCCCTGAACAATACCATCCGCCAGCTTAAACCCACTGAACGCCTGATCCTGGGATACCTGGACATCGACGATTTCAAACGAATCAATGACACCCTTGGCTATGAGCGTGCCGATGCCTTTTTGCGTGATCTGGCCAACGACATCAATGACGCTGCCCTCCCAGGCTCTGTGGTGTCGCGCTTACATGCAGATCAGTTTGCCAGCTTTGGCCGCTTGGATGCCTCTGTGGATATGGAGGCCCATGTGCGCGGATTTCAGCGTATGTTCGCCCACAGGGCCAGGCAACACGGGATAGACGCTACTTGTTGTATCGGTGTCGCCCTGTTTCCAGCCGACGGCACCAATGCCAAAGAGATGATGGTGTCGGCCACCGAAGCCCTGAATATTGCTAAAAAGAAGAAAAACGCCATTCAATACCATGATAAGGAACTAAGCGAAAAAGCCCTGCAGCGACGTCAGTTGGTTATGGATTTACGCCAGGCCATCACCGATGAGTCCCTGACGCTGGTGTATCAACCCAAGTATGATCTGACTACCCTCACTGCCTGCGGTATTGAAGTGTTGGTTCGTTGGCATCACCCGGTGAAGGGATATATTTCTCCCGATGTGTTTATTCCGCTTGCAGAAGAAATAGGCCTGACGGCTGCCATCTCCAGGCTGGTGGTCGACAAGGCGGCAGCGGAACTTGGCAGTGCAGGTGTGCTGGGTGGCAGCCTCACCCATGTGGCGGTGAACGTGTCGGCAGATGAGTTCAATAATGCCGACGAAATGTATGCGCTGACGCAATTTATCAAAAGCAAAGAGGCGTTGGCGCCCTATGTGCGGATTGAAATCACCGAAACGGCCACCCTCACCGATATGCAAAAGAGCGTGGAGATTATTTCCAACCTGCAGGCCAGTGGGGTTACCTTTTCCATCGATGATTTCGGTACGGGTTATACCTCCCTGGCAATGCTGAAAGATCTCACAGTGGATGAAATAAAAATTGATCGCAGTTTCGTCTCCGGAGTCGAAACCGATGAACGTTCTCGCACCATAGTCAGTGCCATCGTCGCCATGGCTCAGAGTTTTGATATTCATATCGTGGCAGAAGGGGTGGAAAACGCCGCACAGCTGAAAATTCTGCAGGACATGGGCTGTCAACAGGCCCAGGGCTTTTATCTGGGCCGCCCCATGGCATTGCATGATTTGGTGAAGCACCTGAATGAGGACGGTACCAGCACCCGGGCTGCTCACTGAGGGGAGAGGCTAAGATACTGGCCTGCACCAAGGGTAAACAACCACAGCCCCCATAGGCTGTGTTCCAGCACGCAGGCGGCGGTTGAGCGGGAGCTGGCATAGGTGTAAGCAAATATCAGCCCTCCCACAAACGCGAGCACCATGGCAATCCAATTGGCATAGATAATATGGGCCAGAGCGAATACCGCCGCACTGACCCAAATCCTGAGCGTTTTACTCGGCATTATCCCCTTGAATCGATGAAATAAATAAGTCCGGAATATCAGCTCCTGCGGTATCACTGAAAACAGTGGATACAGGGCAAGCAGCAGGCACCAGGTGTAAAAATCGCGGGTGGGCAGAATAAACAGCTGTTCGGGAGCATAGGCGGAGAAGGCCGTAACAGAGATAGGCACGCCAACACCGAACAGCGCCGGTGAGTACCACAGCAGGCGTTTCAGATTGGCATAGTTGGTCAGACGAAAACGCTTGAAGCGACTATCGCTCAGGATCAAATACAGGCACAGCAGTGCCAGCAGGCACAACACAGGCAACAACCAGTTGCTCAGTAAGTGTCGATAGTGAAAGGCGGTGAGTGGCAGGAGCACAAACATGCAGACAAACTCCGCCCAGCGCAGTAACCGGCTTGTCATTTCTTTCTCCCCAGGATCTCTATCAACACTAGCACAGGCTGGCTATGTCGGTGACGCTGCACCTTGGCAGTAATCAGCGGGTGGCAGTGCCGGGTCATACCCTGTCAGGCTGACACGCGGTGTTGCTGTGGCTAAAGCGCAGAAATGGACATGCCCCGGCCGGTGTTTGCACCACAGGGGAGCCGCAGCTCTTTGGCCTAACGGGCATCCGAGGGATGGTTTACTCCATCACAGATTGGAACTTCTCCCACGAGGAAGGGATCCACGCCTTCCAAACAGCCCAGGTTATAACCAAACTCGGCTGGGTTGGAGCGGCGTTGGTGATGGGTATAGATACCGCAGTGGCCGCAAAAGAAATGCCTGGCGGTGCAGGTGTTGAATTGGTACTGGCGCAGCGAGTCCTGACCTTTAAGAATTTTCAGACCCGCCAACGGCACACTGGCGGCGACGGCGCCCCTGCGACGGCACATGGAGCAGTTACACCGGCGGGGATTCACTATCCCGTCGGGCAAATGAAGCTCCAATACCACGGCGCCGCAGTGGCAGCTGGCAAGATGTTTGTCCCGTATTTGTGTGTTGCCCACCTGCTTAATCATTGCGGCACATCTCCCCAACTACAGCGCCAATGAAGAAGTCTAAAGGTACGGCCAGGAAAGAGGTCGGGCAAGTAAAAAGTGCCTTTAGAATAATCGTCTGAATTTCTTTAATTTATCATTATATCGAGCAATTTTATGTGCCTGTCAGGGTTGTATTCCGCTGGGGGTTCGTTAATGTTTATGGTCTTGCAGTCGGTCCGGAGGAAGAGGAGTCCCGGTGATGTCCACTGTTCAGCGGTAACAGTAAATCAATCTTTTTAAGGGATCCTAAAATGAAAAAATCATTGTTGGCCTTGGCTGTACTCTGTTCCGGTCAGGCTTATAGCATGGACTTTATGCTGAACGTTAATGGCCAGCTTAATCAACAAGCCGTGGCCGCCGAAGTAGCTGCCAAGGGTGGTGTGCTCAAGAGCTGTATTCCTCAAATCGGTGTCTGTCAGGTTGCTTTTGGGTCGGCAGATGCCGCAGCAAGCAGCGGTATGGCATTAGTACCCGATGCCACTGCTTTTGTGCCTCAAGTGCCCGACGCGGCGCCCGCATCCAGTGTTCAGTCAATCCCACTTACGGCCAGCTTTGCCAACCCGCCCGCCAGCGGCGATGATGATTTCTTCTTTGACCTGCAATGGGGTCATGTAGCTGTGGGGGCTGTGGACGCCTGGAACGCTGGATATCGCGGCGCGGGCGTGCGGGTGGCTGTACTGGACAGCGGCGCCGATGCGGATCACCCTGATCTGGCCCCCAACATCAATACGGATCTGAGCCGTTCCTTTGTGATGAATGAGGCATGGGATTACGCTGGCACTGATACCTTCAATCACGGCACTCATACAGCAGGGACCATTGCAGCAGCAGATAACGGCTTTGGTGTAATAGGAGTAGCCCCCGAGGCTGAATTGGTGATCCTGAAAGTGCTGTCGGCCGATAGCGGTACCGGCAGTTCCTACGGCACCATGCAGGCCATGGTCTATGCCGCAGACAACGGCGTAGACATTATCAACATGAGTCTGGGACTGTCGGTACGCCGTAATGGGCTGTTTGACGTGAATGACACACCTTACGACACTTCGGATGACATCCGCTTTGATGTGGGTGGAAAAGACGGGATTGCCCAGTTTATCGGAACTTACGCCAAGGCTGCTAACTATGCCCGTAAGCACGGCGTGACCCTGTTTGCCTCCGCGGGTAACGAAGCGACCGATTTGGACCATACTGACAGCCTGATGCACCTGCCATCCGGCCTGCCCGCGGTCAACGCCGTATCGGCTCTTGGCCCACAGCTGTGGGGGGCAAACTCAGGCGCCAACCTGGATAATTTGGCGATTTACTCCAACTATGGCCAGTCAGAAATCGAGTTTGCCGCCCCGGGAGGGGACTATAGCAGCCTGTTTATCCCGGGCGGTACCTCGCCTTGTACCGTGGCTGGTTTAACCCGTTTCTGCTACGTGTTTGACTTCGTGTTTTCCACCGGTAACAACGGTTGGTACTGGTCAGTGGGCACTTCCATGGCCTCGCCTCATGCCGCTGGCGTGGCGGCACTGATAGTGAGCGCCAATGGTGGTCGTATGGATCCACCCAAGCTGGAAGCAGAGATGCGCCGTTTGGCACAGGATCTGGGCAAGCCTGGCCGCGATGATGTGTATGGCCAGGGTAAGGCATACGCCCCAGCCAATTGAGTTGAGCATCAAAATAAAAAACCGGACGCCAAGGCGTCCGGTTTTTACTTGGGGGAGAAGCTTACTCAACCTTGCTTTGATCGCCCGCTTTAATCAGGGCGAAATCATCCACCTTGATGTATTTGCGGAAGGCCTTGTTAAGGTCATCTGCCGTGAGCGCCGCCAGTTTGGCTTCAAAGTCGGCGTCAAAGGCCATGGTGCGCTCAAGCTTGAGGTTGCTCACAAGGGTGCCCACCAATTCTTTGTCCTGCGAGCGGCTGACCTTGCGGCCCTGCAGCAAGCCAGACTTGGCGGCCTCCACTTCGTCGGCGGTAAAGCCGTCCTTCAGCAGCCTCGCTATCTCCTCCCTGAAGCCGAGTTCAACCCTGGCCAGGTTTTGAGGCGCGCAGATGGCGTACGCACCCAGGGAGCCGCGCTGATCTTCGCTGCTTAAACGCAGGAAAGAACCGGCACCGTAGCTCAGGCCATCCTGCTGGCGCAGGCGGGTAGCCAGACGCGAGCTTAAGAAGCCGCCGCCGAGGATGTAGTTACCCAGGGTCAGCGCTGGTGCATCGGCATCCATGTCACCCACAGGCAGGCTGAGGGACGCCACAAAGGTGGCGTTTTCCTTATCAGGGGTGTTGAAGGTGATGGGTTGGGCATCGAGCTTCACATAAGGCGAGGCGATACGCTGGTATGTCTGCTTGCTCTTCCAGCCCTTGGTGAGGGTGTCCAGGGCGCTGACGGTGGCGTCTTTATCGAAGTCACCGATAATGGACACCTGCATCTGCTTGGCATTGTAGAAGTCGGCGTGATAACGCTTCACCTGCTTCAGAGTCAGCTTATCCAGCTCGGCCAGCTGTTCTTCGAAGGTGCCCACGTAACGTGGATCGTCCTTGCCATAGGGTGATTGGTGGCGGCTGAAGGCATTGAAGGCCAGCGACTGCGGGTCCTGCAGGTTCTGCTCAATGGCCACCTTGGTTTCGGTCTTGTACAGCTCAAATTCTTTTTCAGGGAAGCTGGGACTGCGCAGCACATCTGTGAGTATGTCGAGCACCGGCAGCAGGTTGGCCCTGGTGGTCTCCACCGAAGCAAACAGGTTGCCATTGCTGCCACCGATACGCAGGCTTGCCTGCAGCTGATCCAGCTCTTCTTTGATCTGTTCGCGGCTGTACTTGCTTGAGCCGCGCAGCAGCATTTCACCCACGGCATCGCCAACGGCATTTTTGCCGGACAGGCTGCGCAGGTCGCCGAACTGACCGCTTATCCTCACCACCACTGACTCACCACGGGTCTTTTTCTGCAGCAAAGAGACCTTGGTGCCTGAACTCAGGGTCAGGGTTTCGGTGCGGCTGTCGATGTTGGCCTGTGAGGGGTCAAAGGCTTCACCCTGTGCCACCTGCTCGCGGCCCTTGTAGTCTTTCACCAGGGCATCGACGTCGGCCACCAGAGGAATTTCTACCCGTGCTGGCTTCTCGGCCGGAATAAAGCGCCCCAGGGTGCGGTTATTCTGGGTGAGGTAGTATTCCGCCACCCGCTGCACATCTGCGGCGCTGACTTTTTCCAGGCGGTCACGGTTTAGAAACAGCAAACGCCAGTCGCCCATGCCCAGCCACTCAGACAGCTCAAGTGCTACGCGCTCGGAGGAGTTGAAGGCCAGCGTCAGGTTCTTCAGCAGGGTGCGCTTGGCGGTTTCCACTTCCTTATCGGTAATGGGATTGCTGCGAATCGACTCCAGGGTATCCAGCAGCGCCTTCTGGGTGGCATCCATATCGGCGGTCTTGTCCATTTCGGCCATAAAAATGGCCACACCGGGATCTTGCCACTGGAAGTTCATCCCAAATACCGAGGACGCCAGCTTGGCCTCGACCAGCGCTTTATGCAGGCGACCGTTGGGGGTGGCCGACAGCACTTCATTGAGCACATCGATGGCGGCAAAGTCTTCGTGGGCGCCCGGTGGCACATGATAGATGGTGCCGAGCAGTTGCACATCGCCAACCCGGCGCACGGTAACCTGACGTTCACCGTCCTGTGCAGGCTCCACTGTGTAGAGGGGATCGATGGTGCGATTGGGTTTGGGGATGGTGCCGAAGGTGGCTTCAATTTTTTTGAGCATGTCCTCAGGTGCAAACTTACCCGCCACAATCAGGGTGGCGTTATCGGGCTGATAATACTTGCGGTAAAAATCCTGCAGACGTTCGATGGAGACATTCTCCAAATCCGAGCGCGCACCAATGGTGGACTTGCCATAGTTATGCCATTCAAAGGCAGAGGCCATCATGCGCTGCAGCGTGATGCGAAAAGGACTGTTTTCGCCGCGCTCAAACTCGTTGCGCACCACCGTCATTTCGCTGTCGAGATCTTTCTTGGCGATAAAGGAATTGACCATGCGGTCCGATTCCATCGACAGCGCCCAGTCGATGTTTTCTTCGGTGGCGGCGAAGGTTTCAAAGTAGTTGGTGCGATCTGTCCAGGTGGTGCCGTTGGGGCGGGCACCGTGGGAGCTCAATTCTGCCGGAATGTCCCTGTGCTTTGGGGTTCCCTTGAACACCAGGTGCTCCAGCAGGTGGGCCATGCCGGTCTCGCCGTAATTTTCGTGCTTGGAGCCGACTTTGTATGTCACGTTAACGGTGACGGTTTCCTTGGTGGGGTCGGGGAACAACAGCACCTTGAGACCATTGTCGAGGCGGTATTCGCTGATACCTTCTACCTCGGTCACCTTTTGTAAGTCGGCCAGGGCCTGAAGTGGGGTGAGGCTGCACAGAGCCAGCACCATGGCGGTGGCCAGGGTCGGCAGGCGCCGCTTGAAAGTGGTTTGCATTGAGACGTCCTTTTCCTTGTTGAAGGGATTAAAAAATCAACATTAACAAGCCCTAATAACACAATCCAGTTTTTTGCTGCGTAGAGGGTGGCCGCAGCTTCCGGAGGATAAAATTCTGCTGCTGTTTGGAGCGCTGACTATACTTTCCAACGTCGCTCGCGATTTTATGCAGCCAATTCATTCACTTCAGCATGTGTCACCATGCTATGGACAGCCTTTGGAGACAGACAATGCCCCAGCCCGCAAGCCCACAACAAGCGCTGGATTATGCCTCTGCCCTGAAACGCCTAGGGGGCAATCAGGGACTCCTGAATGCGGTGCTGGCAAAGTTTTCGGAAGATTTTCAAACGTTCCCGGAACGTTTGCAGACCCTGTTTGAGACAGGTCAATGGAATGAACTCAGGATCCTGACCCATACCCTCAAGGGCAGCGCTGCCAATATCAGTGCCGGGCGCTTGAGCGGCGCGGCGGCGGCCATAGAAAGCGCAATCAAGAATGGCGAAGTGCCTGTTTCCCCTGAGCTGTGCCTGGTGTGTCTCGACGCCTGGCAGCAGTTGGCGGGTGAACTCGATGCATTGCATGGCGCCCGGCAGGCGCCGGAGACGGTCGCCATCAGCATGACTGAAATGCTGGTGCGGCTGAAACGGCTCGAAGCGCTCATTGACAGCGATTTCGCTGCGGCAGACGCCATGTTTCTCGAACTGAGGCAACTGAGGGTGCCCGAGAGATACCAGGATGATTTCAATCTGTTTATTAAACAATTCGATGCATTCGATGTGCGCGCAGCCAAATCGGTTTTGGCCAGAATGCTGGGGAGGGAAGCCTGATGCGTGATAAGCCGGAACTCTTGTTGGTGGATGACTCTCCCAACGAAATTCGCATTTTGATGGAAATCCTCAAGCAGGATTATCGCATCAGGGTGGCCACCAATGGTGCCCAGGCGCTTGAAATGATTGCCCAAGCCAATCCCGAACTGGTGTTGATGGATGTGGTGATGGAACCCATGGACGGTTATGAGGCGTGCAGTCGGCTGAAGATGGACTGGCCCGAGTTGCCGGTGATCTTTGTGTCGGCGAACACAGAAACCGACGAAATCCTCAAGGGCTTTGCTGCCGGAGGCCAGGACTATATTACCAAACCGTTTGAGCCCGAGATATTGCTGCGCAAGGTACGGCTTACCCTGTCCCAGGCTGCGCAGCGGTTACAGCTCTCCAGCGAAAAACGGGAAGCCACCGCCATGGTGATGGCCGCCATGCACAGTGCGGCGGATATCGGTGTGGTGGTTAACTTTCTGCGGGCCAGCACCAAGCACAGGGATGCCCAGGCTCTGGTGCAGGAAATCTGCCGTGCCAGTGCCAACTTTGGGGTGCAGGTGTGCAGTCGCATCGTTGGCGTGGGAGGCAAACCCTTTTATGCCGCGAGTCAGGGGGCAGTGCAGCCCCTTGAGCAGGTGCTGATGGACAGGGCGTCGGAGTTTGAGTGTCGCATGCTGGAGAAAGGTAACCGGCTGATTTTAAAATTTTCTTCTGTGGTGATGCTGGTGAAAAATCTGCCGGATGAACCACAGCGTGTCGGTGAGCTTAAAGACTATCTGCTTATCCTGATGGAGGCCGCCCATGACCTTAATCAGCGGGTCACCGCCGACACCCGAATTGCCCAGCAGCGGCTCTCCCTTATGATGGACACCATACGCCAATCCCGGGCAGCCCTCGAGGAAATCAAAGACTTCCAGGTAGACCACAAGGAGAAAAACCTCTCCATCATGAATCAACTGATGCTGGAAATAGAGACCGGCTTTTTGTCTATGGGGCTGTCGGAAGAGCAAGAGCTCTGGATAACCGGGGTCATCAAAGACAAGCTGGATGAGAGCCTGGCGCACCTTGAGTCTGGACTGACGGTCGACAGAAAGTTGCATGACATAGTCGAGCAGCTCGATGCCATGGTGCAAACCTTTTAGTCGCTGCAGTCGCATCCCCGGCGCCACAGCAATCCGGCGCCGAGGGCGGTGATGAGCATCAGGGTCGGTAACACCACAAAGTGCACCATGGGTGAGGCCGCCAACTGAAAATTCAGCCACAGCAACAGATACCAGCTAATACCCAAATAACCGCTGCCCATCAGAATCTGAGTCAGAGAAAACTTTTTCATGGCCTTACCTCCTTGGTGGCGATGAAAAGAGTTTAAAAAAACGCCAGCAGGCCTTAAAGTGTCGTTAATGACAGTTTTATGGTTGAAAGTGACATGATGGCTCAGATTACTTCCCCCACCCTGAATATCGCGATTCTGATACCTGAGACGCCGGTAATGAGCGGTGTGACCGCCTTTCTGGATCTGTTTCGTCACGCCAATACCTACGCTGAGCGCACCGGTCATGCCGGCGTACCCACTGTGGAGCCCAGGTTGTATTCGGCCCGGGGGGGCTGGGTGAGCGTTCTGGGGGTTGGTGTTGAGTCTTCGCCCATAGCCGCAATGGACGTTGCACAGGTCGATGCGCTGGTTATCACAGCGCCACTTATTCTGGATGGCCGGGATTTGCACCGGGAACTGGCCGCCTTTGGGGCCTTCGATGGCCAGATTAAGGCGTTGGCAGACAGAGGTGTACCCATAGCCGCTTGCTGCGCCGGCACCTTGCTCATGGCCGCCACCGGACTGCTGGATAGTCGCAAGGCCACAACAGCCTGGTGGCTGGCGCCGCTTTTTGAGCAGCACTTTCCTGCGGTAACACTGTCGATGGAGTCTCTGGTAGAGCGCGATGGCCCGTTTTTTACGGCGGGGGCGTCGACCGCCAGCTACAGTCTGGGGCTGGCGTTGCTGGAGCAACTGGTGGATGAGCATTTTGCGTTGGCCATGGCCAAGGTCTTTTTAATCGACCCCAATCGCAGCTCACAGCGGGTATTTATGGATCAGGTACCGCTGCAGCCTCTGCATGCTGACCCACAGGTTGCCGATATCATGCGCTGGATAAGCAACAATCTCACCGCGGACCTGGCGTTGGAGTCGCTGGCCGAGCGATTCGCCATGGGCAAGCGTACGCTTATTCGCCGCTTCAAGGCGGCGCTGCACGACACCCCATCGAGTTATATTCAGAAACTGCGTATCGACAGGGCCAAACGCTTGCTTGAGCGCACGGATTTGCCCCTGGAACGCATTCTGCCTGAACTCGGGTATGAAGATGTCAGCTCATTTCGAAAGCTCTTTATCCAACACACCAGCCTTACCCCCAAGGCTTACCGGGAGAAGTTTCGCCCCGGTGACCGTTGCTGTGACCATTAGCGCGGCCGGAAAAACCCAATTTGGGATATACAAGCGTTGGACATATGTCCTAAAGCCGTGAGATACGGGCATTTCAGTCGGGGCTTTTCCGTTTATGCCGGAACTTTGGTTGTAAACTCCGGCCTTAAAAACCGAGACGCAACAGGTTGGAGTTTGCATGCCCAGGATTCATTTTCATCTCAGTCCACGCCATTGGTGGCGTCGTCATCTGCATATACCGTTGACCCTGGGGCTGGCTTTTTTGGTACTGGCAACCCAGTGGGACTGGGACCTTTATGTGTCCTCTGCACTGTTTCATCTGGAAGGGGGCGTCAACGCCTGGCCGCTGCGGTATTGGTGGCTAACCGACAAAGTGCTTCATACCGGTGGACGTGACCTGGTGGTGTTGGCATCAGTGCTGTTACTGGCATTGACGTTGACCGGCATGGTGAATCCGCGACTTAAACCGTATCTTCGTGGATTTTTTTACCTGCTGTGTTCAGTGGCAATCAGCGTCCTTCTGGTGCGATGGGGCAAGTCGCTGACTCAGGTGAATTGCCCCTGGGATTTGGCCCTGTTTGGCGGCCAGTATCCCCATGTGTCTTTTCCGGCGAGCATGGCTGGCCCGGGGTATGGCGGCCAGTGTTTTCCCGGCGGACATTCCAGTGGCGCCTTCGCCTGGGTCGCACTCTACTATTTTGCCGTGGTGTATTTTCCCCGCTGGCGCTGGCGAATGCTGGCCTCGGTGTTGGCGGTTGGTGCCCTGTTTTCTCTGACTCAGGAGCTGCGGGGGGCACACTTTTTAACCCATGATATCACCAGCCTGCTGTTATCCTGGTTGGTGGCTACCCTCCTGTATCCGCTGTTTTGGCGCCGTGGTTTTAAGGCTGACACGGCAATAGCAGGCGCAGAAACTGTAATAACAGACTAATTTATATGTTGTTTTTTCAGGGTTTTACAAGCGCAGCAGCAATCCCAGCAGCAGTAGCAGCAAAGACAGTCCGATGGTGGCCTTGTGAAATCGGAGATAGAGCACCACGGCCGTATCCTGGCTGTCTTTAAGTTCGCCCCGGCTTAAGGCTTCCTTGATGTAATTACTTCTTACCGCCGTGCCGGGGTGGCGGTCATGGCTGTAGGCTTGATGCCAGATGTGTGGATAGTGAGACTTGATATGAGCTATCAGTCTGCGCCAGGCACCCAGGTCCAGTAGCTGCAATGCCAGTATCAGATAAATGACATAATCGGCTGCGTGCATGTGATTTTTCCTCCCTGCTAAATCACGGCTCGTCTCCATGACAGCCATGACTTTCCACGTTTTTGCCGCGTGATTTCCACGTGTTTGCCGCGTTATAACCCAAGGGTATCCTGCAGCGACAAATTCCTCATTATTAAAGAAAATGGAGAATTTTCATACTGCCATTTATCCGGCCTTTCTCCTAGTATGTTCATCAAGAGAGGAATTTCTTCGGGAGTGCAGTATGTCGGACCCGGGCCGCCCCAAGGGTGACAGTGACGCCAGAGCCAGATTAATTGCGGCAGCGATAGAGTGTTTTACCGAGCATGGTTATCAGGCGGTTTCAACCCGCAGCATAGCCCGCAAAGCCGGTGTGGATGCGGCCATGATCCGTTATTACTTCGGCGGTAAGCAGGGGCTCTTTGAACACATGGTCAGGGAAGTCTTATCCCCGGTGCTGGCGAGATTTCAGAGCCTGTCGCAGCAGGGAGCTCCTTCGGATTTGGCCGCCCTGATGCAAACCTACTACCGCGCCATTGGCGCCCATCCCAAGCTGCCAAGGTTAATACTGACCGTATTACACGAAGGCCAGAGCAGTGAGGCATTCAGACTGCTGATGTCGGTCTTTGGTGATGTGCTGCGTCTGTCACACAGCTGGCTGATGCAGTCCCTGGTGGCTAGTGGTGCCATCCGCGCCGACGTAGACCCACAGCTGGCCCGGCTGAGTCTGATAAGCCTGATGGTGTTTCCCCTGATTGCCCCACCGGCGTTGATAGCCTCTTTGGGGATAGACACAAGTCCTGAGGGGTTGATGCATTTGATTCCTCACCATATCGCTGTACTGAGCCAGGGCATTTTGGCAAGTGATACCGGAGATAAATCATGAAGTTAATTACACATCCCTCCTGGGTCGGTCTGCTTGCCTTGTGTCTTGCTGCCTGTGGTGAGTCATCGTCTGCCGTATATGGCACGGTAGAGCGTGACCGCTTAACCCTCACGGCCCCCTCCACTGAACTCATTGCCGATATACAGGTACAGGAAGGCGACAGGGTAAGTGCAGGCACTGTACTGCTGCGGCTCGATAGCCGCGCCGCCGACGCCAGACTGGCGCAGGCTATGGCCGATCTCGCTCAGGCAGAAGCCCGGCTTGCCGAGCTGACCAAGGGCGCCCGGGACGAAGAGTTGGCGCGGGCCGAGGCGCGACTTGCCGGTGCCAGAGCAACCCTGAGTGAGGCGAGGGCTCAGTATGATCGCACCGTTCGCCTGGTTGCCGAAAAAGTGCTGACCGCAGCCGACCTCGACAAGGCCGTCGCAGGTAAAGACAGGGCCCAGGCCGATGTCGACAGCGCCAGTCAGACGCTGAAGGAATTGATTGCCGGTACCCGCAGCGAGCAGTTATCGCAGGCCTCTGCTGCAGTGGATGCAGCCCAGGCTCAGGTGGCACTTGAGCAAAAGCTGACGGCGGATTTGACCCTGGTTGCTGCACGGGATGCCGTGGTGGATCTTTTGCCCTGGCGGATGGGCGACCGGGTGAGCCAGGGGAGCCAGTTGGTGGGCTTGCTCGCTCAGGATGCTCCCTATGTCCGGGTCTATCTGCCTGCCTCTGCCCTCGATAGATTGCTTCCCGGCGCCGAGGTTGGAGTGCGGGTAGATGGGCGGCCGGTACCTGTTATGGGTAAGGTGCGTAATATCCGCAGTGAACCCGCCTTTACCCCTTTTTATGCGCTCAACGAGCGTGACCGGGCTCGCCTGATGTACCTGGCCGATATCGACCTGCCGGTAGATGCCGGTTTGGCCACCGGGCTGGTCGTGGAAGTGCTGTTGCCGGAGGTCAGCCATGACTGAGGCGCCCGCGACAGAGTCCCTTGCTGCAGTCCCCCTTGCGATTGAGACCCGGGGTATGACACGGCAATTTGGTGCTCTCAAAGCCGTGGATGGCGTGGATCTGGCGATTCCCCGCGGCAGCATCTACGGATTTCTTGGTCCCAATGGTTGTGGCAAGTCCACCTCCATTCGTATGCTGACCGGGCTGCTTAAGCCCACCAGCGGTGATATCCGGGTGCTGGGTGAGCCCCTCAAAGGCGCAGAGGAAAAACTGCGCCGGCGTATCGGCTACATGACCCAGAAGTTCTCACTGTATGAGAACCTCACAGTGCTGGAGAACCTCAGCTTTGTGGCGCGTATTTACGGTCTGCAAGGCCGCCAAGCCAAAGACAGAATAGCGCAGCTGTTATCCCTCTACAGCCTCGCGGGCCGCGAAGGCCAGATGGCAGGTTCCATGAGCGGTGGCCAGAAGCAGCGGCTGGCACTGGCGGCCGCCACCATACACGAGCCGGAGCTGCTGTTTCTCGATGAGCCTACCTCGGCGGTGGACCCGGAAAACCGCCGCGAATTTTGGGAGCGCCTGTTTGACCTCTGTGCCATGGGTTGCACCATTTTGGTGTCTACCCACTACATGGATGAGGCCGAGCGCTGCCACGGGCTTGCCATTCTGGAGCGGGGCATCAAGCGTGCCGACGGCTCCCCCAAGGCTCTGATGCAGGCCATGGGCGCCCGGGTGGTGGAAATCGGCGGCCAGGATTTGAGAACACTCAAGCAGCAGTTGCTTACTGAGGCGCCGGTATTGTCGGCGGCGCAGATTGGCAGTCGGTTGCGGGTGCTGATCCGCAGCCAGATAGATGACCCTGTGGCCTGGCTTGGCCAGCGCGTGGGGGCAAGGGAAATGGATGAAGTGCGTCCCAGCCTTGAGGATGTGTTTGTCACCTGTACCGGCCAGCGCGCAGGGGGAGGTGACCATGTGGCTTAGAATTCTGGCCATCCTCACCAAGGAGCTGAAACAGCTTTCACGGGATCGCATGACCTTCGGCATGATAGTGATGATCCCGCTGGTGCAGCTGATGCTGTTTGGCTACGCCATCAATACCGATGCCAGGCATCTGCCTGCCGGTTTGGTGGATATGAGCGGCAACAGTCAGGGGCGGGCCCTGGTGCAGGCGGTTTCTGCCACACAAGTGGTGGACTTTGTTGAGTATTATGAGTCGATTGCCCAGGCTGAAGAGGCCATTACCGCCGGACATGTGAAAGCGGCGTTGGTTATCCCGGCTGACTTTGGCTCCCGTCTGGTGACCCATCCCCAGGCGCAGGCCGGCAAGGGAGCCTATTTTTCGCGTCCGGTGGCACAGTGGCTGGTGGACGGTTCAGATACCATGGTGGCTTCCACCATCAAGTCACTGAGAACCATGCCGCTCTCAGAGGTGTTCGGGCAGCCTGTGCCCGAGAGTACGGCTACCATGGAGGTGGTGATGTACTTCAACCCCGAGCAGCGTACCGTGGTCAACATAGTCCCCGGGCTGCTTGGGGTTATTCTGACCATGACCATGGTGCTCTTTACCTCGGCCGCCATCGTGCGGGAGCGAGAGCAGGGCAACATGGAGTTCTTAATTACCACGCCGGTCAAGCCACTGGAGCTGATGCTGGGCAAGATTTTGCCCTACGTGCTGGTGGGCTTTGTACAGGTGGCCATTATTCTGGGGGCGGGTAAGTTGTTGTTTGCTCTGCCCATACGCGGTGGCCTCGACTCGCTGGCGCTGGCGGCCATGCTGTTTATTCTGGCAAGCCTCACCCTCGGGCTGGTGATTTCCACCATAGCCCGCACCCAGCTGCAGGCGATGCAGATGACGGTGTTTATTCTGCTGCCATCGATACTCTTGTCCGGCTTTATGTTTCCCTACGAAGCCATGCCGGTGCCGGCCCAGTGGATTGCCGAGGCGCTGCCTGCAACCCACTTTATGCGTATGTCCCGGGCGATTATCCTGCGGGATGCTGAGGTGACGCAGCTGGGATTCGATGCACTCTGGTTGTTGGGTTTTTGCGCCCTGGGCCTGCTGGTGGCGACCCTCAAATTCAACAAACGACTGGATTGAGGCGGGTCGCTTGGCACTGACAAGCGGCCGCTTCGGGGTTACACTGCCCAAAGTCTCTTGATTGAATTGAGGTTTCTCCATGGGAAGGATGCTTTGGCTGCTGGTGTTTTTTGCCGTATTTCTCTGGTCGGCTGTTGGCCCATTCGACCGCTTTACCTGGTTTTTGGAGGTGCTGCCTGCACTGATTGGTTTTGCGATTCTCGCGGCCACTGAGCGGCGTTTCCCACTCACGCCCCTGGTGTATGGCCTTATCCTTATCCACTGCGTGATCCTGATGGTGGGCGGTCACTACACCTACGCCGAGGTGCCCCTGTTTGATTGGCTCAAAGAGCCCATGGGCTGGGAGCGCAACAATTACGACAAAGTGGGGCATTTTGCCCAGGGCTTTATTCCCGCCATGATTGCCCGTGAACTGGTGCTGCGACTTGGCGTGATGCAAAAGGGCAACTGGTGCAATTTCTTTGTGGTGTGCTTCTGTCTGGCATTGAGTGCTTTTTACGAGCTCATCGAGTGGTGGGTGGCCATTGCAACCGGTGAAGGCGCCGAGGCATTTCTCGGCACCCAGGGTTATGTGTGGGACACCCAATCCGACATGGGCTTCGCCCTGCTCGGTGCCATAGTGGCTCTGCTCACTTTAAGCCGCTGGCATGACCGCCAGTTGACGGCACTGAAGCAGCCTGGCTGATAGCCGCGCACCTTCAAAACCGCCTTCGGGCGGTTTTTTGCTTTTCAGCGTCAGTCGTTTTCGTCATCTCCGCTGGGAGAGGCTTTGTTTTTGCGTTGCTCCTGCCTGGCCTCATCGAGTTGTTTCAGGGATTCGGTGGGGATGGGAAAAAGCGATATCAGCGGGAAAAATGCCAGAAAGAGGTAGGCGCCTTTGGGCATGGCTCTCGCCCAGCGGTACAGGCGCCACATCAGCCAAGGCAATACAACCAGCATAAGTATGACAACGCCAATCAGCGGCAGCTCATCCATGGTCGATTTCCCTTTTGCAGTTGGCAACATGTCCTTATGACTGTGATATGGCGATGAATCGCCAGCTATCAAGTGGAAGCTGCCGCATAGGCCGCGCGGTCAGTTGCAGCGTCCGCTTGTCCGCACGGACAGGCCTGAGTGTCCGCTACGGGTGAACGGACAGCCAGGGAGAGTGTCCGGCGTTGTTTGGATTTGCTAAAAATCAATCATAGTCAGTGTGTTACATGTTTGGCACGAGAGTTGATTCAGTCAGTCTGTCCAACAGGGACGCACCATCACCTCAAGGAGCTTTGCCATGAATAATCTGACAATAAAAAATCTGACCGTAAAAAGCCTGCTGCTGGCCAGCTTATGTGTGACATCATTTTGCCAGAGTGCCGAAGTCGGCCATCTGGAGCAGGAGATACGTGACAGCCTTACACAGGCACAGCAGCAGGGACTGTTGAGCGAACAAAGTGATATTCGTATCGAGCAGGGCCGGTCTTTTTCAGTGCTTACGACCACGAGTTCAATAAACCCCATGGCCGGCAGCCGGGCGCAACTGCAAGCATTGCCGTTGGAGTCGGTCAGCCGTTTGCTGCCGGATTCATTCGATGATGTCACCTTAACCACAAGGGATTAAGCCTGATGAAACCTGAGTATGCCGCCGGAGCCCTGGTAATCCCATGGCTCGGTGGTCACAGGGGCGCAGTCAGTTAAAACACAGAGAATAGGGTCGCTTAAGCAAGTTTTTGATATCCGCCATCGAAAACACCCGTGCCAGTTCACCAAAACTGTCCCCGTGGAAAAACACCCTGATAACCGGGAGTGAGAACACCCCAAGCTGTCCACAGAGTGCCTCCCCTGAGGCATGACAATCGACATAGGCCAGGGTCATGGCCGGGAACTCTGTCGCCAGCAAATCGGCAATTCTAGGCTTGATTGCCTGACATACGCCGCAGTCTTTACCCCCAATCAATAACAACAACCCCGGATGTTGCGTAAGCGCCTCAGCCAGTTGTTGTGGGGTTTCCAGAGTGAGCATGCCAATATCCTGAAATCTGAATGCGATAGCGCATTTTGCCACAGTTTTTTAACAGTGGCTTTGGGATGCAAATTGACACTGTTGGCTGACTGTATCCCTTTGGTGTTGGCGCTACACTGAATGTCTACAAAGCTTGGTATTCCAAAGGGAGATGCCTGATGAAAAGCGCGCTTAAATCCATTGCAGTGATGAGTTTGTTCTTCTTGCTGCTGGCCTGTTCAAGCAATCGCCTCAGCCGTGATGAGTGGGAATTGAAGGTGAACGACTCCATTAGCCTGTGGCAACTGGAGAGCGTGAAAAAAGTGAATACCTTCAGGCTAGACAGCTGGGCCAGCTTGGGGGAAAAGCATCTTATCCTGCGTACCAGCCCGAGCAAGCCGTATTTGGTTGAGCTGGATTCCCGGTGTCCGCAACTGCACTTTGCCAGGGCGCTGATGCTTGATCAGGCCATGTCCACCAGTTTGGATGCGGGCTTTGATTCGGTGTTTACGGCGCAGGAGCCGCATATAAAGTGCCGGATAAAGACCATCTATCCCCTCAACAGGGAGCAGGATAAAGCCTTACTGGCGTTGGATAAGCAGGCTGCTGAGGACTAAACCGCCAATCCCAGGCGCTTAACAGGACAGCAGCTTACAGCAATTCCTTCCTGCCGCTTTGGCCTGATAGAGCGCAGAGTCGGCCAGGGAACAGAGAGTGTGTTCCTGCTCCATTGGCTGCCCCGGCTCCAGGGTCGCGATGCCGAGGCTCGACGTCAGGCGCAGCCCATCTTCTATTCTGATATTCAGGTTTTCGATAGCGGCGCGCACCTTTTCGGCAAGCCCGAGCCCCGCGGCGGCGTTTGTATTGCCAAGCACCAGTGCAAACTCATCACCACCAAAACGGCAGGCCAGATCTGTGGGGCGTTGACACATCGCCAACAGAATCTGACTGACTTGCTGCAGGTGTTCGTCTCCCACCAGATGGCCAAAATGATCATTGCAGGCCTTGAAGTGATCCAAATCCAGTAAAATCAGGGTGAGTGGGCTTTGCTCCCGATGACTTCTGCGCCATTCGTTGTGCAAAAAGCTGTTGAATAAACGCCGGTTGGCAAGGCCGGTCAGTGGGTCATGCATCGACAGCTTGGCTACTTTCAACTCCAGCAGCTTCCGCTCGGTGATATTGACATGGGCAATGGCAAAGTAGCGCGACGCCAGTCCGGCAATTTCGGTTACCCGCATCATGAACCAACGCTGAGTTGTGGGGCTGTGACAGGGGTATTCAAGGTAAAACTGTGTCTGTTCGCCAGCCATGACCCGCCTGATCCCTTCGGCAGCCGTTTTGCTGAACGACTCGGCTGAGCCATCGCAAACCCGCAAATAGTTGGTACCAGGCCAACTGTATCCCAGTGCCATGCCGTTCTCTTCGGCAAACTTATTCCAGGCAAGGTTGGTGTAGACAATAGTGCCCTGACTATCAATCACAACCACCTGATCTTCAATCGAATTCAGCAGTGCCTGCAGGCACAGGCTGCTGTCGGCAAAGGTGGGTTGCTCAAGCAGAGCGGCGTCATTCATGGCATTATTCCTCGGCGTCAGTAACGGCGACACAAGTGGTTACCGGCGACTGAAATCCGGCTGTCTGGAGAGTTGTAAACCAGTATTCCTGCCATTTTCGAGTGCTTTGGCTGGGCACTGCTTGGCACGCTAATCAGTGAACCTTGCATCTATTCCAACATGCCAAGTAAAGCATTGTGTGGCAAGTACGCCAGCCTCAATTGTAGATACCGGTACCGGCTTTTTGGCAAACCGCTGGATTGCACGACAATGTTGCCGTTGGGAATGCCAGTAAATCAACCTCCAGCTATGGTGTGCCTCGTCGGATGCTGGATACCTGAGTTGAGGTTTGCCGTAAATTCAATATGGAATCTGTATCAGCAGCTGGAAAACGGGAGTTGATAGAGGTGTTGGCCGATTATTCCCTGGCCGATTATTCCCTGGCCGGTGCGACTGGCATTGGGGCGCTGTAACCATGGTTTCGACGACTGTCACCCAAGTTGCGGGTGTGTATCGTCTTTCTGATGACATGGTTGGGTGAATATTTTTCCTGGAAAGACTCGTCAGGAAGAAAGGGCCCGTCAAGTGATAAACAAAGCGCCGCAATGGCGGCGCTTTTCCACGTACCATGAGCCATGATTCTAGTGGATATCAATCCGTTGGCAGCGTTCTTTTTTGACCTCTGTCTTTGGCAGGGTCAGGTATAACATGCCGTTTTCGAATCGGGCATCGATGGCAGTATCGTCAACATTGTCTGGCAGCTGGAAGCGGCGGGTAAATTGCCCGTGGAACCGCTCATTCAGATGCTGCTTATCGTCGGTATGTTCATACTTGCGTTCGCCGCTGAGAACCAGATAACCATCTTCGACGGCCAATTGGATGTCATCCTTACTGATCTCGGGCATTTCGACTTTCAGCTGATAGCTTTCGGCGTTTTCACTGATGTCGGTCGCAGGTAACCAGTTGCGCTGGCCATTTACCATGGCGGTAGGCCAGTGCAGCATAGGCTCAAACCGGCGCAGCATGTCGTCGAAAGTCTCAGCAGGATTCCAGGGACGCAGTTTCATGGTTTCCTCCTTACAGACGTCCGTCCTGTCTCACTTCAACGAAGGGGAGAGTAATATCTCCCTCGAAAAATTATGGTCTTTACCCGGTGGTTTTCAAGGCCTCAAAGACGTGTTCACCCGCTTGGCGTGTCCCGAAATATTGCCAGTGTAAAGTGAGGTTTTCAGTGGTCTTTGGGCGGTTGTTTGGCCTTGGCTGCGTGGTAAAAGGCAAGGGTCATGGCGACTGTCATTGGGAGGGCAATGGCCAGCCCTGTGATCAGGCTATCCATGGCCACACCACAGGCTATGCCTATGGCCAGTCCTGGCCCAAGTGCTGACAGCAGGGCGGTGAATTTGGTTTTCATCTGGATGTCGTCCTTGATGCTGGTGCACTGCCGAGTGCTTGGGTAATTATCGAGGGCTGCTTTTGGGTTGGGCACTCAGCCCGAATTTGGCAGCGAAAGCAGAGATGCCCCGGACTGAAGTGCTTATCCCGGTCCTTGGGCACCCTTTGGACTAACGCTGTCCCTTATGTGACATTTGCCTGATGGGCTCAGAGCCGGGAGATTTGTTGCTTAACCTCGTACCCGGGCTCAGTCACTATGGCTTCAAGCGTGGCGATGCGGGCCTTGAGAGCGGCATTTTCGTCGGCGAGCTTTTTGACATCGCCGGGGGAGCGGGTACGCTGGCTTCGAAAATAGCTGGTCAGTACCTGGGCTGCGAAAGCGGCCACCATGATCAGGGTGACTGCGGTTAACTTATCCATAAGGTGTCTCCTTGATATTTTCAGGTGTTACCTGTGAAGTTTGCCGGAGATGCCCCCGGCAACCTGAGGTGCTGGTCGTTACAGACCAAACACCACCTTTTCACTCTTGAGCGATCTTTCCATGGTGAAGGCAAGTACCAGCGCAATGGCCAGGGTGCCAGCCGAAGTCACCAGCAGCTGCAAAATTGGCAAGTCCTTACCCTTCACCAGCTCCATCAGCGCCTGTTGCTGGCCCGAGATAGGCAGCCAGGCAAGCACATCGGGCGCGATTTGGTAGGTGGAGGTCATGGCCAGCGCCAGGGGTACAAACAGCACCATGGTGAGATAGGACTGTGCCTCTTTAAAGGTTTTGGCCATAAAGGACACGGCTAACTCAAGGCTTGCGGCCAGCAGGGCAACCGGCAGAGCGACCAGCAGCATTACCAACATAAATTTGGGATCCAGATTGATGGCAAAACCCAGTTCCTGCCAGGGCACCATGGCGTAAGCGAATTTGGAGACCACCAATATCAGCACCACCCCCAGGATGGCAAAGCCGGTAACCGCAAGAATTTTCGACCACACCAGCTCGCGGGTACTGATGGGGTGGCTCAGCAGCAGTGCCAGGCTGTTACGCTCACGCTCACCGGCACTGGTGTCGATGGCCAGGTTCATGCCTGAGATAAACACCGAGTAAATCATGGTGAAGATGGCCAAACCCAGAATCATGCCGCCCTTGGAGTCGGCGGTGGCCTCGTCCTGCAGCTCCACATTGAGGGGTTGGACTACCCTTGGGTCAATGCCGCGGGCAATGAGCCGCAGGCTGCCCATTTCGGCGCTGTATTGTTGCAGCAGTGCCTGCAGGCGGCGGATGGATTTTTGCAGCTTCTCGTCGGAATTGTCGGCCACCAGGGTCACCAGCGCCGCTTCGCCCTTGGCCATCTGCGCCGGGTATTCCTCGGCAATGATGAGACGAATGGGTTTGGCCTGAGTCGCATCGTCGCTGTGGCTGACGCCTTTGCTTTCCAGGTAGTGCACCAGATCTTTGGCCTTGGCGGCGTTTTCAATCTTGATGAACAGGTCATCCGGACTGGAGAGCTGGTTAATCATCACCATAAAGAGACCAGACATGATAAGCGGTGTACCTATGGCGTAATAGAGGCCCGCCATCACGGAGCGCTTGTCCCTGAGCGCATCGAGAAGCTCCTTGCGCAGCATTGTCAGTATCCGTTTCATGCGGCTATTCCTTCATCGGTTCCAATCAGTTGAATAAAGGCTTCTTCCAAAGAAGCGTGTCCGGTTTGCTCACACAGCTCGGCAGGGCTGCCCACGGCAACCACTTCACCCCGGGCCATCACTATCACCCGGTCGCAAAGCGCGGCGACTTCCTGCATCACGTGGCTTGAGAAGAGGACGCAATGCCCCTGGGCGCGTAAATCACTCAGCATGCCCCTCAGCACCCGGGTACTCATTACATCCAGGCCGCGGGTGGGTTCATCGAGGATGATGTTGCGCGGCTGGTGCACAATGGCCTGCGCCAGTGCGGTTTTCATCCGCTGTCCCTGAGAGAAGCCTTTGCAGCGACGGTCGGCGATTTCCTGCATATTCAACTGTGCCAGCACCCGGGTGGTGGCTTCGTCGGCAGAGCGGCCGTTCATACCCGACAATTCGGCAAAGAAACGTATGTATTCCCGGGGGGTTAAGCGCTCGTAGAGGCCAAAGGGATCGGGAAAGAGTCCCAGGGCCTGTTTGGCGACTATGGGCTGCTCGGCCACATCAACGCCATCGATAAGGGCATTACCCTGGTCGGGTTTCAGGAGGCCAAACAGGGTGCGCAGACAGGTGGTTTTCCCTGCGCCGTTGGGGCCAAGCAATCCGGTGATTTCACCGTCACGGGCCTCAAAACTGAGGTTGTTGAGCGCCTGTACCTGGCCAATTTTTTTGTATAAGCCATTCACTTTAATCATGATTCATTCCTTATTGGCCAAAGGGCTTACGGCAGGCAGCGGCTCAACCGTGCTGGCATTGAGATAAAAACCCCGGCGGATATCCTTTTTCAGGCAGTCGGTTTCCAGCGCATCGACAGCGCCTTCGCTGACAAACTCGGCAATGATGCCGCTGGCACAGGATTCACGGGCGATACCATGGCCCGAGTAGGGCGCCACCAAATGGCGGGCATTAGGCATGTTCGCCATGGCCATCTCGGCCCAGCTCGGTGGGGTGGCAGGGTCCAGCTCACCGGACAGCAGGAGCACCGGCAGCTTGGTGTCTATCGCGTCGGCGAAGTTGGCGTCCATGGCGGGCACCTGCCAAACACTGCAGGCTTTTTGCAGGCCATCGAGCATCAGTTTGCCGTAGTAACTCTGTTGCAGACGCTGTTGCAGGTCGGCATCGATGCGATGCATATCTTCGCCACACACCACGGAGTTATGCATGCCGCTGGCCAAATCCAGGCTGCCGAGGGTCATGCCGTACAAGCCAAGAATGCTCTGATAGTTGCCCTTGGCCGCCTCGTGGATTGCCAGCGGCAACAGGGCGCGGGTAGTGGGTGAGTAGAGGGCCAAACGCACTACCCCGGCAAACTTACTGCGGGTGAGCAAAAACTGCTGTGGCTCACCGGTGAGCGGGTGATTGACGCCAATATCCACGGGGCTTTGAGCCAGGCGGCTGTGCACTGTTGCCAGCTCATCGGCCAGTTGCGGGAAGTGGGCCTGGCAGGCCGCATTCCCGGCGCAGTCTTTAAGCAGCAGCGCCACGGCACGGTCGATGGCTTCACCAATGGCCAATACCGATTGCTGCATGGGCACTACACCATCCAGGGTCACGGTTGCCAGTGCTTCAGGGTAGTGGCGCAGGTACAGCTGCCCCATGCGGCTGCCGTAAGACACGCCGTAAACGTGAAGCTTTTGGTAACCCAGCGCCTTTCGTACCGCCTCAAAGTCGCTCAGTGCTGTGACACTGCCATACTGGCTGATATCGGCATTCTGGGTTGCCAGACACGCGCGGGTCTCGGCAATCATGTCGGCGTTTTCATCGTCGATGGCAAGAGGATCCAGGCCGTTGTCACTGCAGGCCAGCAGATTGGAGCGACCGGTACCGCGCTGATCGATGAGCAGTATGTCACGGGTCTGACGCACCTTGCGGAACATGCTGTTAAAGCCAGCGGCATTGTCGATGGCAGATTGGCCGGGGCCACCTGCGATGGCGAGAAAGGCCTCACCGGGAAAGCTGGGCTTGATGGCTGGCAGCACCGCATAGTGAATGTCTATCTGTTTGCCTTCGGGCTGTGCGGGGTTTTCCGGCACAGTGACCACGCCGCACAAAGCGCGGTCGGAGATGTCTTTCAGGTAGCAGCCCTGTGGCCCTTCTCTTGCGGGGCGCTCCAGTATGTCTGTCGCCATGGCATGGCTTTTCAAGGCCATCATCGCCAACAGGGCTGCACCGGCAAGCCGGGGAGCCTTGTGGGCAAGTTGGCGTAAATTCCTTAGCTTCATAAGACCTATTTCCTTTTTGCAATCCTGGCCGACTGTGTTAGTTTATAGTGTATCGGTGTATCAATGTATTAATACAGTGATTCAAGGCTAATGTTAGAACTTCTCAATGTCAACCCCTCGAGTGGCGAGCCGATTTACCGGCAGCTGCATGAGCAGATAGTCAGACTCATTGTCTCTGGGCAGTTATCCCCGGAGACAGTGCTGCCGTCTGTGCGCCAGATGGCGGAATATCTGGCGGTCAATCCCATGACGGTGTCGCGCGCCATTCAGCAGCTGGTGGATCAGGGCTATCTGGAGCGCCGGCGCGGTCAGGCTACCCGGGTGGCTGAGAGCAGCGGCAACCACGCCACCTCGGGGGCGCAGCTGCTGACGCCTGAGCTGGAAAAGCTCTGTCAGCAGGCGCGACAACTGGGCGTAGACCTTGATGAACTTAAATCTCTGCTCGACAGCATCTGGCAATGAGGCCTGAAGGATGGACATGGAATTGAGTAACAATGGCCCGCTGCTTGAAATCCGGGGACTGAAAAAGCGCTTCGGTGACAAGACGGCATTAAATGGCGTGGATCTCACCCTGGAAAGTGGCATGGTGGTGGGTCTGCTGGGGGAAAATGGCGCCGGTAAATCTACCCTGATGCGCTGTATCCTCGGCCTGATGGAGGCCGATGAAGGCGAAATCTGCACCCTGGGGCAAACACCTTCGACGCTGTCAGCCAGTGCCAAGTCACGTATCGGTTATGTGCCCCAGCAGCACTATGGCTACGAAGGTTTCAGTGTTGAGCGGGCCTTGTCGCTGCACGCCAGCTTTTACCCCGATTGGGACCCAAAGCTCGAGCAGAGCTGGATGAAGCGCTTTGGTCTTGACCCCAAGGCGCAGGTGAATCGTCTCAGTGTGGGCCAGCGCCAGTCGCTCGCCATCATCATGGCCATGGCCTATCGCCCTAGCCTGTTGGTGCTCGATGAGCCTGTGGCCAGCCTCGACCCATCTGCCCGGCGCCGTTTTATGGGCGACCTGTTTGAACTGGCGCTGGATTCGGGCTCGGCGGTAATTTTCTCTTCCCATATCACCTCGGATCTGGAGCGGGTTGCCAGCCATGTGGCGCTGCTCAAAGACGGCCAGTTGCTTATCATGGGCGAGTTGGATGCGGTGCGTGAATCGGTGCGCTTGCTGACGCTGGCCGAAGGCAGCCAGTTGCCCGGCGCTTATCGGGTGCTCGGTCGACAGGGCAACCGGGTGCTGGTGGATGGCTTCAGCGGTGAATCATTCCCCGGATTGCTGGGCGTGGACACTGTCAATCTGGAGCAGCTCTTTATGGAGCTGCACCCATGAGAGCCCTGACAAGCTTTTGGTCGCTTTGGTGCAAAGATGTTGGCAGCGCCAGCTTTGTTGGCATGGGGGCCCTGTTTGCTGTGGTGCTTGTGCCCTTGGCTTTGCTGCTTGGGAAAACTGACGAGGCGGGCTTTATGTTGAGCTTTGCCATCATCGGCTTTTCCAGCGCCATTGCCTGGCAGTGGAATCGCCTGCACGCTGCTGAATGGAGTCTGATTAATCCCGGTTTCCCGGCCATGGTACGCCAACAGTCATTGGCGCTGATAGGTGCCAGTGCAGTGCTCATTGTGGCCAGCTGGCTGTGGCTGGATGTGCCTCTGGGTTATGGAGGGCTGGCGCTGCTGCTTGGCGCCGGATTCTTGTGGTTGTGCAGCCGTCGCCCCGGCAACTTCTATCTGTCCATGGTGGCCTTTTTTGCCATCGTGCTGTTTAAACCCCTGTTGGCGCTGGCGCCCATTTTGAACCTCCTGGCCCTTCCGCTGGCGTTGATGGCCTGGATTTGGCTGGATGCGCGGCTTTGGCGTACCCACTGGCAGCAGGGAGCGGTGAGCATCTATTGCAACGGTATGACCACGGGTGGCTTTTTCCTGCCAAACTGGCAATGGTTGCAGCCTACCCGGGTTGTGGATGCCTGGCTGTTTCCCTTCAGCTATTTTGGTGGCCCGGCGATTAACGCCTTTTTGCTGTTAATCCCCGTGATGGCCTTGCTCGTCAGTGTGCTGCTGAAGATGAACGGCAGCGACACCAGCTTTTTGCACCTGTGGGTACAGTTTGCGGTGATGATGAGCGCCATGGCCCATTGGACCCGCACCATGCGCTGGCATTCTGTGGATAGCCTGCTGATGTTGCCGCTGTTTTCCGGGTGGGACGATTTTTGTCAGCGCTTTTATCGCGCTCAGCTGCGGTTTTTACTGCTGACTGCGCTCAGTATGGCGCTTACGGCTGCAGTGGTAATTGGCCTGTTTGCCTTACCTGCCTGGATCTGGTTGCTCACCGTACTGGCCACTGTCTGGGGCGCGGCGCTGATCATGGCTCTTGGGGTATTCAGTCGCAACAGTTTGCATACTACTGCCTTGATGCTACTGATGATTTTACCTCTGGTGACTGTTGATGTTGCCATTCGCTTCAGCCTCAAGGGTGAGATAGATACCGGGCTATGGCTGGGGGTGAATGCCGTACTGGTGGGCGTAAGCCTGCTACTGATGCGGGCCACCTCGGGACGTTTGCCAAGGGCATAAACCCGCCTCAACCAACCACCATGCCACCCTCTGACTATGTGGGTGGCGTTCACTCTTTCGACAATTTTAGAGCAATAACTCTTACCTTTGTGTGTGCCTTGGGCTAGAATGCCGCCAAAAAGAGGAACACTTGTAAGCTAAAGTGGCTGCAAGGTTCCCGGTTTATCAGGCAGGTAATTCATGTCACTCGAGCAATTTCATCTGGTCAGGCTGCTCAAGGCCAGGACTCAACAAAATCCCGATGCCATCGCCCTGAAAGGGTTCGAAATGGCAGCCCCCTGGGATGCTGTCAGCCGCAAGGCCTTCGACCACAGCAGCGATAGTCTGGCGATGCAATTGATTGCCGGTGGCTTGGCAGTGCAGGCCAAGGTCGGCATTATGTCGAACAACTGTCCACAGTGGACGGTTGCCGATGTCGCTGTGCTTAAGGCCCGCGCCGTAGTAGTGCCCATCTATCCCACCAGTACCCGGGAACAAGCCGCTTTTATACTCAACGACGCCGAAGCCAGTTGGTTGTTTGTGGATAATGCCGAGCGCTATGGGCTTGCCTGTGAGCTGCGCGCTTTTTGCCCACAGATAAAAACCATAGTGGTGTTCGATGACGCTGTGGCGCTGACCCATGCCGATGATGTTCACCTGAGCCAGCTGCTGATGGCGGCGCCCGATGGTGAGGCGGCCAGGGAGCTGGGAGCTCGCTTCGAGCAAGCCAATCTGGACGACTTGCTGACACTCATCTACACCTCGGGTACCACAGGGGATCCCAAGGGCGTGATGTTGCCCCACAGAGCCATTGCCTCCACCATTCGCCAGCATGACAAACGCCTGGCCTTTACCGAAGGCGATGTGTCGCTGGCCTTTCTGCCCCTGAGTCACGTATTTGAACGTGGCTGGAGCTTTTACGTGCTTGGTCGTGGCGGCTGCAATGTGTACCTGAGTGACACCAACAGAGTGAAAGAGGCCATCGCTGCTGTGCGTCCTCACACCCTGTGTGTGGTGCCCCGTTTCCTCGAAAAAGTCTACAGCGCTGTGCAGGACAAGTTGTCCCGGGCGCCGGCATCCCGCAAGGCGCTGTTTGCCTGGGCCATGTCAGTGGGTGGACGCCGCTTTGAAGTGGCTCAGGGCCGCGCCAAAGGTGGCTTGTTGTTATCCCTGCAGGCCAGACTGGCCGACAAACTGGTGGGCAGTAAGATCCGTGATGTGCTGGGTGGCAGGCTCAAGTTTATGCCCTGTGGCGGCGCAGCACTGAATGCCGATGTGGGCGCTTTTTTCAACGCGGTAAATGTGCCCGTGCTCTGTGGTTATGGTCTCACCGAAACCACGGCCACCGTCACCTGCAATACCCTGGATAACCGGGTGCCAGGATCCAACGGTCAGTGTTTGCCCGAGGTGGAAATCCGCATCGGTGAAAACGATGAAATTCTGGTCCGTGGCGATACCGTGATGACCGGCTATTACAAGCGCCCCGACGATACAGCCAGCGCCTTTGAAGATGGCTGGTTTAAAACCGGTGATGCGGGGCGACTGGATGAGGCCGGTAACCTGTTTATTACCGATCGCATCAAGGAGCTGATGAAGACCAGTAACGGTAAATACATTGCGCCGCAGCGGGTGGAAGGCGTTGTAGGCCGTTGCCCCTTTATCGAGCAGGTGGCGGTGATTGCCGATGCCCGCAACTATGTGACCGCGCTGATTGTGCCCGCCTATGAGGCGCTGGAAGCCTGGGCCAGGGAGAAAGGGCTCAAGTACGAATCGCCACTTGAGCTTATCCGCCACAGCCACGTGTTGGAGCACTTTGAAGCTCGGCTTAAGTTGATGCAGGAAGGCCTTGCAGGCTTTGAGCAAATCAAGAAGTTTACCCTGCTGCCCGATGCCTTCACCATGGAATCGGGGCTTATCACACCTACCCTGAAACTCAGGCGCAAGGTGATTTATCACAAGTATCAGCGTGAAATCAGCGCCATGTACGGCAGCTGAACCAAATCAGATAACAGGCCGCCTTCAGGCGGCCTGTTATTTTCTGTCGTGGCCTTAAGAGCCTGATATACTGGTGGCGCCGAAAAGAATCAAAATCCAACAGGAACAGTAACCTATGGCGCAGTTTGACCTCAGTATTCAGCCCAGATTCAACGAAACCGATGGTTTGGCTCATATCAATAACACAGTGATACCCGTCTGGTTTGAAGCGGCCCGCGAGCCGATTTTTGCCATTTTCAATCCGGAACTGGATCTCAATCACTGGAACCTGATTGTGGCCGGGTTCACCATCGCCTTTACCGCGCCCACCTATTACGGCAAGCCGGTTGAGGTGGTTACCCGCATTTCCCGCATCGGCAATTCCAGTTTTGAAGTGCTGCAGCAGAGTTTTCAGGCCGGCAAAATGACCGCCGAAGCCAAAACCACCCTGGTGCATTACGATTACGAGACCGAAAAGAGCGTGGCTATTCCGGCCGATATCCGCGAGCTGCTGGGCGCCTACCTCGTCGTCTGACTTAAGTTTTCTCGCTCACAAAAAAGCCAACCCATGGGGTTGGCTTTTTGATGTCCGGTTAAAAATCAGTGCCGGACAATGTCAGGACTGGAGAATGTCAGAACCGCGAATTACAACCCCGCCAGTTTGGCGCGGGCGGCGTGCAGCTTCTTGTAGCTTTCAATCAGTCGCTGATGGCGGTCCAGCCCTTCCAGTTTCATGCTGGTTGGGGTAAGGCCGTAGAAACGCACCGAACCTTCCACCGAGCCGATGACCGCCTCCATGGTCTCTTCGCCGAACATGCGGGTGAGGTTGTGGCGGTAGTCCTCCAGTTCCAGCTCGTCGTCCAGGCTGATTTCCAGCACCGCTGACATGGCCTGATAGAAGAGGCCGCGTTTTACTGTATTGTCGTTGTATTGCAGGAAGGTTTCGGTCAGTTCCTGCGCCGCTTCCAGCTCGCCCAGCGCCAGGTAGCACAGCAGCTTAAGCTCAAGGATAGTCAGCTGGCCCCAAACGGTATTTTCATCGAACTCGATACCAATCAGGGTGATGATGTCGGTGTAGTTATCCAGCTCACTCTCTTCGAGGCGTTCAACCAAATCAGTCAGCTCATCGTCGCTGAGGCGATGCAGATTGAGGATATCTTCACGGAAATCCAATGCCTTATTGGTGTTGTCCCAAATCAGGTCGGTCACCGGATACACCTCGGAGTAGCCGGGCACCAGAATACGGCAGGCGCTGCCAAGGGCGGTAAACTCGGCGATATAGGCCTCAAGCCCCAGGTCTTCGAGGATGCCGAACAGGGCGGCGGATTCTTCTTCATTGGTGCCGGAGAAATCCCACTCCACAAACTCATAGTCGTGTTTGGCACTGAAGAAGCGCCAGGAGATCACCCCGGTGGAGTCGATAAAGTGCTCAACGAAGTTCTCCGGCTCCTGTACCGCCATGCTGTTGAAGGTCGGCTTTTGCACATCGTTCAGGCCCTCGAAGCTGCGGCCTTGCAGCAGTTCGGTAAGACTGCGCTCCAGCGCCACTTCCAGGCTAGGATGGGCACCAAAAGAGGCAAACACGCCACCTGTGCGTGGGTTCATCAAGGTCACGCACATCACAGGGAACTGGCCGCCGAGGGAGGCGTCTTTCACCACCACCGGGAAGCCCTGGGCCTCCAGCGCTTCGATACCCGCTACGATGGATGGGTACTTGGCCAGCACCTCTTTGGGTACGTCCGGCAGGGCAATTTCTTCTTCAATGATCTGGCGCTTTACCGCGCGCTCAAAAATTTCCGACAGACACTGCACCTTGGCTTCGGCCAGGTTATTGCCTGCGCTCATGCCGTTGCTGAGGAACAGGTTTTCAATCAGGTTGGACGGGAAATACACAGTCTCGCCATCGCTGTGGCGAGTGTATGGAATGGCGCAGATACCGCGCTCATAGTTGCCCGAGTTGGTGTCCACCAGATGTGAACCGCAAAGCTCGCCATCGTTGTCGTAAATATCTAGGCAATACTCATCCAAGAGGCCTGCGGGCAGCGAGTCGTCATCTTCCAGCGGGAACCACTTTTCATTGGGATAATGGACGAACTCTGCATTGGCAATTTCTTCGCCAAAATACTGATCGTTATAGAAGAAGTTGCAGCTTAGCCGCTCGATAAACTCACCCAGCGCCGAGCACAGGGCACTTTCTTTGGTGGCGCCTTTGCCGTTGGTAAAACACATGGGCGAGGCGGCATCGCGGATATGCAGCGACCAGACGTTGGGCACCAGGTTGCGCCAGCTGGAGATCTCGATTTTCATCCCCAGCTCCGCCAGTTTGGCGGTCATGTTGGCGATGGTCTGCTCCAGCGGCAGATCTTTACCCAGAATAAAGGTGCTGTGATCGGCATCCGGCGTCACCATCAGCATGGCCTGGGCGTCTTCGTCGAGATTCTCAACAGTTTCGATAACGAACTCGGGGCCGGTCTGGACGACTTTTTTCACGGTGCAGCGGTCGATGGAGCGCAGAATGCCTTCGCGGTCTTTTTCACTGATGCTTTCCGGCAGTTCGACCTGAATTTTGAACTGCTGGTTATAGCGGTTTTCCGGGTCAACAATGTTGTTCTGCGACAGGCGGATACCTTCGGTGGGAATATCCCGCGACACGCAGTACACCTTCACAAAATAGGCGGCGCACAGGGCGGAAGAAGCTAGAAAGTAGTCGAAGGGGCTTGGCGCAGAGCCATCGCCCTTGTAGCGAATAGGTTGGTCGGCAACCACGGTGAAGTCGTCGAACTTGGCTTCAAGTCTCAGGTTATCGAGAAAATTAACTTTGATTTCCATGGGATAATTCCAGATGTTGCGGGCAAATGCAGTTGCCCAGCGGCAAAACCGCCCAAAAATTAGCGCAATTATCGGCTTTTTTGCCCCATTAGTCTTGGGTTAATTGTGCAAGCACAAATCAGGCTAAAAGAGGAGGAAGTTTGCCGCAGCACTGCGACAAGGCGTCCTATACTGAGAACAGGTTAGAGACCCTGCCCAAGATGGCGCAGCCAACCACTCGAGAGTAAGGAATACCAAGGGGTTAACAGTGGCAAAAATTCGCGGGTTATATGGAATCTTTCTCGTGCTTATCAGCCTGTGTTTTGGTGTCAGGGGCGAAGAGGCGCCATTGGTGTTTATCAACGCCAGGGATGAACACAACAGCGGGTATAAATGGTTGCAACTGGTGTATGACGAAGCCTTTAAGCGACTGGGCAAGCAGTACGAAGTCCGTATTTATCCCGATAAGCGAGGCGAACTCCTGTTGGCACAGGGGGCCGTGGATGGTGACCTGGCCCGAACCCAAGACTTTATCGGGCTGCATCCCAACCTGATTTTGGTGCCTGTGGCGGTGGCCTGGAGCAATGTTGCAGCTTTTACTACAAGGGAGGATTTGGTGCTGCAGCAATGGGAAGATCTGGCCCTGTACGATTTAAGAGTGGAATACCGCCGTGGCGCGGTCCTGGCGGAGACGCGCCTCGTGCCACTTATTAAGCCGGAAAATCTTTCCATCGCCAATGATTGGGAAACCGGGATCCGAAAATTACTCGCCGGCAGAACCGATGTGTATGTAGACATGGAGGTCGATATACAGTCATTGCTTGCCAGCGGCGCTTTTCCCCATGCGAGTCTCAAAATGGCCGGAGTGCTGGAGAAGGTTTATGGCTACCCCATACTGCACCCCAAGAATGCTGCGTTGGCCAAACCCTTTGAGCAGGTGCTGGGAAACATGACCCGGGAAGGGTTAATCGAGTCCTATCGTCGCCAGGCATTCGCCCAGGCAGAAGCGGGCGGTAGTCCTTAACCCATTCAAGATGGCACATGACACGGCTTTATCGGCCAGTTGCTGAGGGGTATGATGGGACCATAAGCAGTTGGTGGAGTGTGAAATGAGCGGTCTTACGCCCGAGTTGGCAGTGGTATTACTGAATCTGGCGATCATAGTGTTTGCTTACGGCCTGGTATATCCAAGAGTGGCTGGCAGCGACTTTCAACGTATTTCTATTTGCGACCTGGGGGCTTCCGGGTTGGCCTTGCTGACTGTGGGGCTTAAGTACTGGGGTTCAGGGGCGAGTTTCAATCTGCTGTTTACCGATGTGAATTGGTTCTGGTTTACCCTGGTGAGCTACTTTGTGCTCGAGCTGCCTGCCATCTTTTGGTACTTCAAAAAGTACGGTGTCAAACTCTCCTGAGTCCCATTTTACCTGCTAAGCCTTGTCTCTCTTCATCCGACAAGACTGGGCGGCAATGCCTATATTGATGATTTATTTTCATCATTTTGCAATGGGGATTTGCAATGGGGAATTGTTCGTGCTCTCAGCGGCTCGGGATCGCCTGAGTCTTTGGTCGGCTATGTTGTAGGTTTGGTGTCTGGTACTTTCTCGTGCCACGATGCAAAATTCTGACGTGTAAACGAGCTGATAAGACGCACTGGTCAATACCCAGGTTTGATGTATCAGTGTAGCTTGGTTGGCGTGATTGTGCTGGGTAGTTCGCTTGGTGTTAGACAGATACCATGGTGTTTTTTCCTGCTTATGGATTAATTTAAATAATCTGTAATTTATGTATGTATATTATTTTCATGTGCTTATGATATTTTATGGTTCATAAAAATTGGTTTGTTTAAAAGCTTTCTCCATTTCAGACTTTACATCCAGGCTTTAAATAGCCCATCTGCGATTCTGCAAAGTATTCCTCGTTCTTGCATACGTGAGGGAGTGGCAGGTTGTTCCCTTTGGGCTGCCAACACCAGATGCCTGAAGGCGATATCTTTGTATCCTTTGAGTCTCTAAATCGTACCGGGCGGCATGCCTGATCTGGCATTTGTGGGGTTGTTAAGCGTCTGTATCGTTATGGTGATGCACTAATGGGTGAAATATATTATTCTATGCCTGCTGGCAATAACGCATTCCAACCGTTGTAAAGCCGAAATCTTGCCTGCGTTACGCAAGGTGAAAGCCGCGATAATTCGCTTTATCTCTGCCGGTAGCACCGTGGTGCCGTCATCTCCGATGACTGGCTCGGTTGCAGGCAAATCAGCCGTGGCAGCTTTGCGGACTGGCCCGTTGCCAGCCTCAGCCCAACGGGCGGCTCTGAAAGGTGAGTCTTGCACATGTCATGTTTGAATCACCTTGCTGAACTGGAAAGCGAATCAAAGTGATGAGCTGATATGTATCCTGCGGCGGTTTTGAGTAGTGAGTTGGCGACGCTTTGAGGCACTACTCGAAGTGGGCCAACCAATCTTTCAATAGTCGGCTGAGAAGCAGTTGTTCATCCCGGCTCAACTTCGACAGCACTCTATTTTGGGTTTCCACATGGCGTGAGAGCACCTGCGCCAGGGTTGAAATTCCCTTGGGAGTCAGACAAACTTCGACACTGCGTCTGTCTTTCTGACAGTGCTCCCGGGCAATAAAGCCTTTGGCCTCCAAACGGTCGAGTCTGTTGGTCATGGCACCGGATGTGAGCATCATGGCAGACAGCAAATCCGATGGTGTTAGCCGATAGGGTGCACCGCTTCGTCTCAGGGTGGCGAGTACATCAAATTCGCCGGGTTTAAGACCATAAGCCTTGTGACACAGAGCCATTTCTTGCTCCAGATGTTTGGTCAGCCTGGCCAGGCGACCCACAATGCCCATGGGCAGGGTATCCATCTCGGGCTTCTCTTTTGCCCACTGCGCCAAAATTTTATCTACGGCGTCCATATAAAATCTCATACTTTCATCGGTATAAATTTATCTTAGCATAAAGATACTTTACCGAAAGGTTTTTATGCGTTAGCCTGAAAACAATCTCAATGTAAAGATACTTTGTATGAATATAATTTTAGCCCTGTTGACAGCGGCCCTGTGGGGAACCACCTATGGGGTCACTCAATACACCTTACCCGATTGGCCACCCCTGCTTTTGGGGGCCATTCGCGCGCTGCCGGCGGGGATTATTCTCTGGTGTTTTCGTCCTCGTTTACCCGGTAGAGATCATGGATTGGCGCTGTTGAAATTAGGGACTGTGAACATCGCGCTCTTTTTCAGCTTTATTTTTGTGATGGCGCATACCCTGCCATCGGCCATCTCGGGTGTGGGTATGGTTTCGGTGCCTTTATTCGCGATGATCTTCCAATTTGTGGTGCTCAAGCATAAACCGTCCGTGGTGCAAATGCTGGCTGGTGTCTCCTTGCTCATTCTGGGGCTGGTGCTCTTTAATCCTGCCAGTTTGTCGCTGAGCCCGGTGGGACTTGCCGCCATGTTCGCTGCCATAAGTTGCATTATTCTGGGCAGTCGCATGACCCAGACCCTGAGCGGCAAGCTTCATTGGTGGGATGTACTGGTATGGCAACTGATTCTGGGTGGCGCCCTGTTGGCGATAGTCAGTGCTGGTCAGTGGTTGGTGGCACCCGACGAATTTGCGGCAGTGACAGATGGTATCAGTGGACGTGAGTTTGCCGGCATCGCGTGGATTGTGCTCTTCAATACTGTGCTTGCTTATGGGCTGTATGTGTTTTTGATGCAGCGGATGAGTATTGTCGACTTTTCCTTTGGTGGCATTGCCAACCCTATAACGGGTATTGCCCTGGGTGTGCTGTTAATCGGAGAGCAATACAGTCACACCCAATATATGTTGATGGCGGGTATGATAGTGTCTTCACTGTTACCCAGCCTGTGGCAGCGCTTTAAACGGCCTGTTAACTAAGCCAATCAGGCCATGGCCGCTTTGACATACACGTCGAAGCGGTTTTTCTTGGTTTCAATTCGGGTACTGGGTTTGATGCCATCGAGATCCTCGGCATAGTCGGGTCGCTTCACTACTACCCGCTTTTGCGCCAGCCTCAGTGCCGGTGCCAGAAGGCCGTCGGCATCTGTGTCGGCGCCAACCAGCGACTGGAATACCCGCATCTCTTTCTTCACCAGCGCGGATTTTTCCCTGTGTGGATACATGGGATCCAGGTACACCACATCGGGCTTGTCCTCGAGATTGTCCAGTGCTTCCAGGCTGGAGCCATGTACCAGTTTCATTCGTTCCTGCATCCAGGGGCCAATTTCGCCATCAAGATAGGCACGGCGCAGGCCGTCTTCAAGCAAGGCCGCCACCACGGGATGACGTTCAATCAGGAGTACCCGGCAGCCAAGGCTCGCCAGTACGAAGGCATCCCGTCCGAGGCCTGCAGTGCCGTCCACCACAGTCGGCGTTGCGCCAGCCTTAAGGCCGACGGCTTTAGCGATGGCCTGTCCCCGCCCGCCACCAAACTTGCGTCTGTGGGCGGCGGCGCCTGACACAAAATCCACCATGATGCCGCCGAGCTTGGGTTCATCTCGCTTTTTTAATGTCAGCACGTCTTCCTCAAATACCAGAGAAAATTCGGCATTGTCGTTGGGCGTAAGATCCCAATGGGCGCAAATTTGCACAAGGCGTGGATCGTTTGGTGCTATCTGGATAGAAAACAAGGGTGGCTGTCCTTTAATGAAACTCGCGGCAGTATAACGCCAACCCAGGCGCGCCGGAACAAAAGCATACAGTGGCTTGGCAAGCAGTTATAATGTTGCCAGTTTTCAACCCAGTACAGACCCCGGGATCCCTATGTTGAGTTATCGCCATGGCTTTCATGCCGGCAACTATGCCGACGTGCTCAAGCACGCCATTTTGCTGCAAGTTATCGATTTAATGCAGAAAAAGGATAAGCCTTTTGTGTACATAGACACCCATTCCGGGGCGGGTGGCTATAGTCTGATGGATGAATTTGCCCAAAAGACCGGTGAGTACAAAGACGGCATCGCCCGTTTGTGGGATAAAACCGATTTACCCGAGTCGCTCAAACACTATGTTGAGGCCGTGCGCCACTTTAATGAAGGCAACGAGAACACCACCGAAGATCTGACCTGGTATCCGGGTTCGCCAGCGTTTGTGGATATGCACCTTCGGGAAAACGATCGCATGGTATTGCACGAACTGCACGGTACCGACTTTGAACTTCTGAATGAATACTTTGAAGATGCCCGCCAGGTACAGGTCAGCAAATGGGACGGTTTAAGTGGCTTGCTTGCCAGCGTGCCACCACTGGAGCGTCGTGGGGTGGTGTTGATAGACCCGAGTTTTGAAATCAAGACAGACTACGAGGCCGTGGCCGATGCCATCATCAAGGCCCATCGCAAGTTTGCCACCGGGGTGTACATGCTTTGGTATCCGGTGGTGAACCGTGCACAAACCGAAGCCATGCTCGGCAAGCTGAAAGACAGCGGCATTCGCAGGCAGCTTCGGATTGAACAGGGCATCAAGCCCGACTCAGACGAGTTTGGTATGACGGCTGCCGGGCTTTGGGTGATTAACCCGCCATGGCAACTGGATACCATAGCCACAGAGATGCTGGACTATTTGCAGCCAGTGCTGAACGTTGATGGCGGCTATGTGAAAGTCGAGTGGGAAGTGGGCGAGTAACAGCTTGTCATCACTCCCAATAAAAAAACGGGCTTAATGCCCGTTTTCTATTGGCCTGCTGGCATGGCCGTGAACGCACTGAAGGCTTTATGTCCCAAGGCCCAGGCTGTTAAGTGCGCAAATTGCGGTAGCGCTGCAGAAGGATATTGACCCGCTCAATGTAAGCCTTGGTCTCTGGATATGGCGGGATGCCACTGTATTCCTCAACCCGGGTTGGCCCGGCGTTGTAGGCAGCAAGTGCATGATTTAAATCGCCCTTGAATCGCTCGAGCATGAGCGACAGGTAACGGCTGCCCCCCAGAATATTGTCCTGGGGCAGGAAGGAGTTGCGTACCCCCATATCCTTGGCCGTGCCGGGCATCAGTTGCATCAGGCCCATGGCGCCGGTGCGCGAGATGGCTTTGGGATTAAAATTGGACTCGGCATGGATCACCGCTCTTATCAGCGCCGGCTCCAACGAGTAGGTTTCGGCGGCCAGCAAAATGTCTCGCTCGTAGCTGCGATTCAAGCGAATGGTACGCCAATTGACCTTGGATTTTGGGTTACAGGCATAACAGTCAAACAACAGGATTTCATACTTGCCATTGGCAGGAGCCTTGTCGCTGAAGGCCATGGTGCCATTGGGCTGGACGTACTGGTAAACCTTGGTTTGGGTGCTGGTGCCATTTTCGGAGTAGCGCGCGGTGATGCGGGGTTTCTCGGCGCTGGAAGAAGACGCATCGGACTCACCGGCGCTGGTGCCGGTGATAACAAACAGAAGCAAGGGAAACAGCAACCAGCGAAATGACATTAGAGACCTGTGTACTCGTTAAGCTTAAGTAATTCTATGATAGCAAAGAGTTGCTTCATTTCGCCGTGGATCCGGCTGAAATCGTCCTCGAAGGTTGCCGCACTGAAAATTGACGACTGCTCAAATCGGTTCTGGCTGCTCTCGATGGTGATCAGCAGGCGGTCACGGTGGAATGCACACTGGATCCGACTGGAGAAAAACTGCGCCAGTGCCATGAGCCGCTCCATAAAGGCCGTGGTCAGCAGCACCCGCGCTTCAATCTGGTCCGTTGAAAACACATCGAACATCTTTTCAAACTGTGGGTCTTCAAGATGTACGCGCTCAAGACCGCCATGGGTGTCAGAGAAAAAGTTGGTCAGGGCACCTCTTGAGCGAATGGCCACAGTATGGCCTCTGAAGGCTTTATGGCTGGAGAGCGAAATCAGTAAGCCTTGAAACACAGTCACATCACGGTTTTTATCCTTGTCTCTTTCTTCACGGAGCAAATGTATTTCATTGATGCCGATGCTGACGCCAAGGTGGCTGCCAAGCACACAGTCGTCGAAGCGTGCCTTGTCGTAAGAGGGCAAAATCTTGGCCTCTTTAAACATACGGATCCCCATGTCCTGACCCTTGGCAAACACAAAGTCGGGGCCGAAAAACCGAAAAATCCGCGGATAGATTTCGCTGTGTACCGCCCCCGTATACTTGCGCATGGGCGAGCTGGCCCAGCGCCAGATTAAAAAGGCGATGCCAATGGCGGCAAGCCAGCTGAAGGGGACAAACTGGGCGCCGGGTTTTACCAGTGGCAAACACGAAATAAGCAGTGCCAAAAATATACCCAGCCCAAGATAGATGCGTTGCCGCGCTTGTTTCAGCGCCTGGATGCGTTGATTTTCAAATTTACGACTGAGGGGAGCGATTTCGGCATCGTAATAGGCTTGCAGACGGGGTAAATCGTCTCTGTGTGCCGTAAGCCCCGAGGCTGCCCGCTGCGCCCTGATGGGCGCACCAAGCAGAAATGACAGCATGTTCATTGGCTTACTTCAGGTAGTCGCTGGCGTTTACCGGTGCCCGGTCTGCTTCATGTGCTTCAAAGAACGGCATGGCCTTTACCGATGCCATGCTGGCAATCAGTGAGCCGGGGAAAATTTCCACTGCGGTATTCAGCTCAGACACGGCCGAGTTGTAAAAACGACGGGCGGCACTGATGTGCGCTTCCACCTCGTTGTAGGTTTGCATGGCCTGCACCATGGTCTGGTCGCTCTTAAGCTCAGGGTAGTTTTCTACTGTGACCATCAGCTGCCCCATTTTGCTGTTGAGGGCATCGGCCTGTGCCAGGTGCTGGCGTATCGCGTCGGCATCGTTTTTATCGTAACCGGCGGCGACCTGAGTGCGCAGCGCCGTGATTTCGGTTAACAGCGATTTTTCGTGGTCCATAAACTTCTGCGCTATGGTCAGAATATTGGGAACCAGATCCGCGCGCTTCTTCAGTTGTACATCGATGCCCGACAACGCCTCACGGGCAGTATTGCGTTTCTTAATCAGGCTGACATACCAGAGGTAGGCCACTATCAAGACTAAAACCAGACCTATTAATAATCCTTCCATCATCAATCCTTTCAAAGGGGTGCCAGCAGGCTAATGCTGCCCAAGATAACCATAAATCAGGCCAAATTGCACCCGTGGCGGGTGAAATCTAAACAGGTTGGACATCATAGTGGTGGCTAATCAGGCTTTTTCCCGCCAGAAACTATTGATATTTAGGACTTTACATCACAATTGATGGCGGGGCGTCATATCTCCGGCTTAACCGGTTAAGTTGAGGGTTGGATTGCTCTATCGCTTTGTATTTATTTGATAAATTAATCGTTGTTATTGCTTGAAAAAGCGACTCCTCTGCAAGGAGGCTCGCCATTGGCCGTGATTTGTGGGTAAGTAAAGGGCACGATTCAGCTATTTAACAAATCGATATGCCTTAAAAGCCTGTAATCAGTCATTTAGTTCAGCTTGAGTTCAGCCTGAATACAATAGAGTTACAGGTGCACAACATTTGGATTTGGCGACCAATTTGCCGTGATGGGATCCCTGAGGGATCCCTTTTTTTCAGCTTAAGTTTGACTTAACTCGTTTGTGATAGGGTTTCGAGCCCGCAGCTGACGCTGGTTTGGCCCTGATGCCACCCCTTGCTGCTGAATCTATGATAACGAGTGCTGCCAAGCAGCCAGGCCGAAGGAAAGAACATGAGCACCAACTCCCGGGAGGCGACTGCCTCTGAAACCCCGGAAGACATCGCCAAAAGCGGCTGGTTTGTCCGATTTCTGAATCTGGTGGAACGCCTGGGGAACCTCTTGCCCCATCCGATCACCCTGTTTGCCATGTTCTGCGTTGCTGTGGTGTTGCTGTCCGGGATCCTGGGCTATTTTGAACTCTCAGTGACAGACCCCCGCCCCGAAGGCGCCTCAGGTCGCAGTGCCGACGGGATAATTTCGGTGGTCAGCCTGATGAATGCCGAAGGCCTGCGTCTGATAGTGTCCAACCTGGTAACCAACTTCACCGGCTTTACCCCTCTGGGTACAGTGCTGGTTGCCCTGCTTGGGGTGGGCATTGCCGAGCGCTCCGGTCTGCTCAGCGCCGCCATGCGCGCGCTGGTAATTGGCCGCTCCCGCCGCCTGGTCACTGTCACCATCGTCTTTGCCGGTATCGTCTCCAACACTGCCTCTGAGCTGGGCTACGTGGTGCTTATTCCCATGGCGGCCATGATATTCCATTCCCTCGGAAGACACCCGTTGGCGGGTTTGGCCGCAGCCTTTGCAGGGGTTTCGGGTGGTTACAGTGCCAACCTGCTGCTGGGTACCATAGACCCGCTGCTCTCCGGCATTACAGAAGCTGCCGCACGCATGATTGACCCCGAGTATGTGGTAGGGCCCGAGGTCAACTGGTACTTCATGTTCGCCTCTACCTTTGTGGTGTCCTTCATGGGCGCCTGGGTGACGGAAAAAATCGTTGAGCCCAAACTCGGTAAGTATGACCCCAGCGAAGCCTCAATCGATCTTGCCGGTCAGGCCATGGAGCAGGTGACTGACATCGAGCGCCGTGGTTTGAAAATGGCCGGTCTTTCTGTTCTTGTGCTCGGTGTTATTCTCGCATTGACCGTGGTGCCGGAAGGCGCGCCACTTCGTCATCCGGATACCGGCCTGGTAGCCGGCTCACCCTTCCTCAAGGGCATAGTGGTGTTTATCTTTATTTGCTTTGCCATTCCGGGCCTGGTGTATGGCAAGGTGGTTGGCACCATGAAGAAAGACACGGATGTAATTAACGCCATGAGCCACAGTATGGGCACCATGGGCATGTACATAGTGCTGGTGTTCTTTGCGTCTCAGTTTGTGGCCTTTTTCAAATGGACCAATTTGGGCGCCGTGCTCGCGGTGATGGGCGCCGATGCCCTGAGCGCCATCGGTCTCACGGGTCCACTGCTGTTTTTACTCTTTATCGCCATGTGCGGCTTTATCAACCTGATGCTGGGATCGGCATCGGCCCAGTGGGCGGTGACGGCACCGATTTTTGTGCCCATGCTGATGTTGGTGGGCTATGCCCCCGAGACTATTCAGGCGGCATACCGCATCGGTGACTCGGTCACTAACCTGATTACCCCCATGATGAGCTATTTCGGGCTTATCCTCGCCGTGGCCTGCCGTTATAAGAAAGACATGGGCATAGGCACTCTGGTAGCGACCATGCTGCCTTATACCCTGGTGTTCTTTGTTGGCTGGACCAGCTTCTTCTTCCTGTGGGTATTTGGCTTTGGATTGCCGGTAGGGCCGGGCGCCGCGACTTACTACACTCCGTAAGACTGCCCAATAAAAAGCCCCGCCAATGCGGGGCTTTTTTGTCAGTGATGACAGGTTCTGTCAGGGATTAGAAGCTGCTGACATCGAGGCGACCATTGCTCGATACTTTGCCCTGGCATGAGCCGGTGGGTGCAGCATTGTTCAGCAGAGCATCCTTCACGTCCATATGGCTGGCATTGGGGTGCATTGCTTTATAGAGTGCCGCAGCACCAGACACATGAGGCGTGGCCATGGAGGTGCCGTTATAGCTGGCATAGCCAGATATCACCTGGCCCTTGCTGCTCTTGGGCACTGTGGAGTAAATGCCTGAACCCGGCGCACAGATATCCACGGTGTTGGCACCATAGCTGGAGAAAGAGCTCATGGCACCGCTGCTGGTGATGGAGGCCACGGCGATGATGTTGTCATTGGGGTACTCAGCCGGATAGCAGTTGGATCCCGAGTCGCAGTTGTAGCTGTCGTTACCGGCTGCAGCAATAAAGAGGATGCCTGCATCATTGGCACGGCCAATGGCATCTTCCAGCGCCTGGGAGTAACCGCCGCCACCCCAGCTGTTGCTGGTGGCGACCAGATTGAGCCCATGGCGCTGCTTCATGTCGGTGAAATAATCCACCGCCTTGACGGCGTTGGCGGTGGTGCCGCCGCGGCGGCCGAGAAACTTGCCGCTCATGAGTTTTACATTCCAGCAAACCCCGGCCACACCTTTGCCATTGCCTCCGACGGCGCCAATGGTACCTGCCACGTGGGTGCCGTGATCGTCTATGGCGCCGTCAAATACCGAATTGTCGTTACCGTCGAAGTCCCAGCCATAAACGTCATCAATGTAGCCATTGCCATCGTTGTCTATGCCGTCACCGGCGATTTCGCCGGGGTTTTGAAACGCGTTGTCTGCCAGATCTTCGTGCTCATACATGTAGCCTTCGTCGATGATACCAACGACGACATCGCTGCAATCTGTGTTGCCGGTATTCCACTGTTCTCCCGCATGGGAGCCCCAACCGCTGGCCGGATTGGTGGCGTCACCGTACATGCCCCAGAGGGAGCCATTGGTGTAGTAGGTGTCGTTGGCCACATCGGCGTGCTGGTAAATCCAGTTGGGCTCTACAAATTCCACGTTGGGGTCGGCGGCCAGTTCGCGCATGGCGGCCGCCATGTCCTTGCCTACGGGCAGGCTGACGAGGCGAAGCTCGCCACGCTGATTTTTACCCAGGGTTTCAATGTGGTTGGCCTGAATTCGGGCCAGAGCTCGGTCTTTTTGGCTGTCGTTGGAGTCGGCGCGGTATTGCACAATCAGCTCATCGGCAACATGGGCGCGACCATTTTTAAGCCCTTGCATGGCTTTGTGGTTGTCGGCGGCCAGGGTGCCGGCGCTGGCCAGAGCAATGGCCACAGCCAGAGATACACGAGTCTTAATCTGCATGTTTTATCTCCTAAAGAGTATTGTTATCAGGGTTTTATGTTTCTTATTCACGTGAGTTACGTGCCCGGTTTTTTTGACCGGAGATCTGAACATACAAGCATTAAGCGAAAAAGTGTATCAATTCGCAACATTCCATTAACTATTATTTGGCCGTGTACCCATGCCGCCGGGTCTGGCATAATTTACCGGTAGCCCAAAGGGTTGCGACAACAGCGGCCGTCTAGGCGAGCCGTGCCATACACAGTCAATGTTTGCGGAGTCTCTGTGCAAATTTGGGTCGATGCCGATGCCTGCCCCTCGGTTATTAAAGAGGTGCTTTTCCGCGCCGCCGAGCGGCGACAAATCACAGTCACCCTGGTGGCAAATCAGAGTGTGCGGGTGCCGCCGTCCCCTTTTATCAAGTCGATTCGGGTCGAGTCAGGCTTTGACGTGGCCGATAACGAAATTGTTAAACGTGTCAGCGAAGGCGAGTTGGTGGTCACCGCCGATATTCCGCTGGCAGATGAGGTGATTGCCAAGGGTGCTCTGGCACTCAACCCCCGCGGTGAGCTCTACACCGCCGAGAACGTCAAGGCACGGCTGAATATGCGCGACTTTATGGAGACCCTGCGTGCCAGTGGGATCCAGAGCGGTGGCCCTGCGCCCCTGTCACAGGCTGACCGCCAGGCCTTTGCCAATCAATTGGATCGCTGGCTCGCCAAGTTGCCCAGGTAACACCCGTCGCCCGGGAGTGGGCGACTTGTAAATCACTGACCATCAGGGAGTCAGATGGCCACACCAGACTTTAGTATTCCATTCGAACACCGCAAGCCTTTTGCCAAACACTATCAACAACATATAGCGCGGCTTTGTCAAAAGCTGGAGGCGCGACGCGGCCCCATAGTGGCGCGTCGGCAAGCGCGTTTGGCGCAAATCCAACCCATTATGCGCTTGCTGTGGCCCGGCATTATGGCGGGCTTCGGCGCCATGGGGCTGGGGATGATGGGGTTTCTGGATGATGTGTGGATTTACCTTGGTTTTGCTTCAACCTTCTGCATCATGCTGGGGGCCGCTGCCCTGGCGTGGTGGGCGGACAATGAGCTGTCGAGCTTTTTGGATGAAGGTATCAAGGAGTTATATCCCAAGGTGCTGTCTTATTTTGGCAGTGACTTTGCCATCAGCTGGGGCAACCAGGCGGCCGGGCAACACCGGGCCTATGCCGACTACGGTATTCTTCCCACCCACGATAAATCGAGCTGTTTCAGTCACCTCAAGGGCAGTCACCATGGTGTGCCGTTCGAGTTCTTCAATGTGGGCTTTTACAACAAGGCAGGCAAAGATAAGTACGAGCTTGAGTTTAAGGGGATATTGTTGGCCTTTACCCTGAAAAAAGCCTTTAAGGGAACTACCCGGGTGGTGCGCGATGGCGGTTTTTGGCTCGGCCTGGGCCAGCGGGGCCTCGATCGAGTAAAACTCGAAGATCCCCGTTTTGAGGCCAGTTTCGAGGTATTTGCCTCGGATCAGGTGGAGGCGCGTTATCTGCTGAACCCCGGCATGATGTCGCGTTTGTCTGAACTGGACAGCCACTTTGGCCATGGGCTTGAGGCCTGTTTTATGGACAATAAGTTGCTTATCCGGCTGCCCAGCGCTCGGGATTTTTTCAGCCACTATCAGGATCATGAACAGCCCATCGACTTCAAAGAACCCATAGAGGACATTTTTGCCGATCTCGGCTTTATTTTTGGCATTGCCGACGAGTTGGCAGTGGCTCGCTATACGGGTCTTTAATCCCCGGTAAAAGGCCGGTTTTCAATGGGTTATTTTAGTCGCGAAAACCGCATAAAGTACTGTTTATGTTAACTATTCCTTTGCTGCATGAGATATGCGCAAATGGTGGTGACTTTTGCTCGACATTTGAGCGGATGCGCTGTAAATTTCGCCCGCCCGGCAGGTCGCCGGGCGCTTTGAGTACAGCGCCGCGCCAGCGAAGGTGGCCGAAGCGGGTGCCTTCAAAGCCAGCAAAGCCCACGGGCACAAATAAGAACCATAGATTCCATTTCGAGGACACCCATGAAGCACGCTTTTGCAGCGCTTCTTGTTATTTTTGCCAGCGGCTGTGCCACCACACGCAGCGAGCAGGTTGCCACTGTGCAAGCTGAGCAATCCGAGGCTGACATCGGCCACAAGAATCGTTCTGTCATGCCGGGCAAGGCAGCCAACCCCAGAAAAGCCGTATCAGCTCTCTGAGCCGAACTTTTAAGACCCCGCCCTGTGCGGGGTTTATTTTTTAATCCATTCATTCACTGGCGTCGTATCCTTCCTGGTAACCCCTAGCCAAGGAGCCATGACATGACCATTCGCTACTCAAGTCTGAAAGCCCTGCCTTACATCGACAAAGCCTGTATTCACTCACTGGACATGTCCCTGTATCAGTTGTCTGTGGAGATTGATGGAGACGAGTTTTATGTCACCGATGACGATGACCGTATGCTCAGGAGTCTGAATCTGTGTCAGATGCAGGCGCTGCTTGAGAACTTGCCGGTACGCGCGACTGTGCTGCGTCAGGAAAGTGCCTATGACGAAATGGTGGGGCAGGCGGTGCGCCACGGCGACAATGCCATGGAAATTCCACTGCGTGTAGCCTGAAACCCTTGCCTCAAAAAAAGCCCCGCAGAGCGGGGCTTTTGGTTTCATCTTATTCGATGGTCAAACTGACTCAGTGTTTGTCAGCCTTTGTATCAGGTTGCGACTGCTTTTCCCGCTTGCTGAAGATGCGCTCAACAATCACGAAGAACAGAGGCACGAAGAAGATGCCGAGGAAGGTAGAGCTCATCATACCGCCGAGTACACCGGTACCGATGGCGTTCTGGGCACCTGAACCCACGCCGGTGGAAATGGCCAGTGGCACAACCCCGAGACCAAAGGCCAGCGAGGTCATCAGAATGGGGCGCAAACGTACACGCACCGCGTGCAGGGTGGCTTCAATCAGCCCGGCACCCTTCTCATAGTATTCCTTGGCAAATTCCACGATAAGAATGGCGTTCTTGGTGGCCAGACCCACAGTGGTCAAGAGACCCACCTGGAAGAACACGTCGTTGGACAGGCCGCGACCATTCATGGCTATCAGGGCGCCGATGATCCCCAGGGGCACTACCAGCACCACGGCGAAGGGCACAGACCAGCTCTCATAGAGGGCCGCGAGTACCAGGAACACCACCAGAATCGACAGGGCATAGAGGGCTGGCGCCTGGTTGCCTGAGAGTCGTTCTTCATAGGACAGGCCGTTCCACTCGATACCGAAGCCCGGCGGCAACTGCTCAACGATTTTCTCTATGTCCAGCATGGCGTCACCGGTGCTGTAACCCGGTGCGGTGGCACCCTGAATGTTCATGGCTGGCAAACCGTTGAAACGCTCGAGACGTGGAGAGCCAAACTCCCAGCGGCCGGTGGCGAACGCCGAGAAGGGCACCATTTCACCCTTGGCGTTACGCACATACCAGGTGTTGAGATCTTCAGGCTGCATCCGGTACTGGGCATCGGACTGCACAAATACCTTCTTCACCCGGCCACGGTCGATAAAGTCGTTCACATAACTGCCGCCCCAGGCGGTGGCGATGGCACTGTTGACCGAGCCGATATCCACGCCGAGCGCTCGCAGCTTGGCATGGTCGATATCCAGCTGGTACATGGGCGCATCTTCCTGACCATTGGGGCGTACGCCCACCAGGTTGGGGTTCTGCGCCGCCAGACCCAGCAGCTGGTTACGGGCCTCCAGCAGTTTATCGTGGCCCTGACCATTCTTGTCCTGCAGGTAGAAATCGAAACCGTTGGCGGTACCGAGTTCAATTACCGATGGTGGCGCAAAGGCAAACACAAAGGCTTCTTTAATCTGCGAGAACGCGCCCATGGCACGGCCGGTGAGGGAGAAAACGTCCTGCCCCTCGCCTTCACGCACAGCCCAATCCTTCATACCCACGAAGGCGATACCCATGTTCTGACCCATACCGGCAAAGGAGAAGCCAGCCACTGAGAACACGGAGTTCACGTTGTCCTTCTCGTCTTCGAGGAAGTATTTGTCCATCTTCTCCAGCACCTTCACCGTGGACTCCTGGGTGGAGTTGGTGGGCAGGATCACCTGGGCAAAGAGGATGCCCTGATCTTCATCGGGCAGGAAGGCGGTGGGCATGCGCATAAAGATCCAGCCGGTGGCAACCACCAGGGCCAAATAAATCGCCATCACCCGCACTGTGCGCTTGAGGATACCGGCCACACTGGCTTCATAGCGCGAAGTCAGGCGTTCAAAGCTGCGGTTAAACCAGCCAAAGAAGCCGTGCTGACCATGGGCATGGCCGGGCTTGAGCGGCTTGAGCATGGTGGCACACAACGCCGGAGTCAGAATCAGCGCCACCAGTACCGACAGCGCCATGGCTGACACAATCGTGATGGAGAACTGACGGTAAATTACCCCGGTAGAGCCGGACATAAAGGCCATAGGCACAAATACCGCCGACAGGGTCAAACCGATACCCACCAGGGCGCCGGTGATCTGATCCATCGACTTACGGGTGGCTTCCACCGGGCTTAAGCCCTCTTCCTGCATCACCCGCTCCACGTTTTCCACCACCACGATGGCATCGTCTACCAGAAGACCAATGGCCAGTACCATGGCGAACATGGTCAGGGTGTTAATGGAGAACCCAAAGGCGGACAGAATGGCAAAGGTGCCCAGCAGTACCACAGGAACCGCAATCGTCGGGATAAGGGTTGCGCGGAAGTTTTGCAGGAACAGGTACATGATCACGAATACCAGCACCACGGCTTCCAGCAGGGTGTGCACCACGCCTTCAATGGATTTTTCCACGAAGGGGGTGGTGTCATAGGGGTAAACCACATCCATACCGGCAGGGAAGAAGGGCTTCATCTCCTCGATTTTGGCCCGCACCCGCTTGGCGGTATCCAGCGCGTTGGCACCTGTGGCCAGGCTAACCGCCAGACCGGCAGCCGGGCGGCCGTTGTAGTAGGATTCAACCACATAGCTTTCGGCCCCCAGTTCCACCCGGGCCACGTCGTTCAGATAAACCTTGGCGCCGTTGGTGTCGGACTTGAGGATGATTTTGCGAAACTGCTCCGGGGTTTCCAGACGGCTTTGGGCCGATACTGTGGCGTTCAGTTCCTGGCCGAGTACCGCAGGCGCACCCCCGAGCTGACCGGCCGACACCTGGGCGTTCTGCTCGCGAATGGCGGCAACCACGTCCTGAGTCGTCAGGCTGTACTGGGTCAGTTTGAGGGGGTCGAGCCATATACGCATCGCATAGGGTGCACCGAACAGGGTGATATCACCCACACCGGCTACCCGGCTTAAGGGGTCCTGGATGTTGGAGCCCACATAGTCGGCGATGTCGTTCTTGGTCAGGCTGCCATCACCGGACACAAAGCCCAGTACCATCAAAAAGCCTGAGGTGGACTTGTTCACCCGCACGCCCTGTGCCTGCACTTCCTGTGGCAGCAGCGGCATGGCCGATTGCAGTTTGTTTTGCACCTGCACCTGGGCGATGTCGGCATCGGCTTCGGCGTTGAAGGTGAGAGTGATTTCGGCATTGCCGAAACCATCACTGGTGGAGTTGATGTATCGCAGGTTGTCCAGGCCAGTCATTCGCTGTTCGATAACCTGGGTTACCGAGTCTTCCAATGTCTTGGCGGAGGCGCCGGGATAACTTGCCGAGATCACCACCTTGGGCGGTGCGATGTTCGGATACTGGGATACGGGCAAGCCCTTGATGGCGAGTACACCCGCCAACATCACCAAAATCGCGATCACCCAGGCAAAGATGGGTCTGTCGATAAAGAAACGTGCCATAGCTTATTCCTGAAACTCGCTTGGTCTGAATTACTGTGCCTGAGTAGAACCGGCAGGCTTGGCCACCACGGGGGCGCCGGGACGAATTTTCTGCAGCCCTTCGATGATGAGTTTGTCACCGGCCTGAAGACCTGAGGTGATGCGCCACTGGTGATTGATGACTTCCGCTGTGGTCACGGTACGGGCTTCAACCTTGTTCTCGGCGTTCACCACCATGGCCACCGCTTCACCACGGGTATTACGGGTAATGGCTTTTTGGGGCACCAGAATGGCATTGGGATCCACACCGGTGTTCAGCATGGCACGCACATACATACCCGGCAGCAACACATTGTCTGGATTAGGGAATTCGGCACGCAGTATCACTGAACCCGTGTTTTCATCCACGCTCACCTCGGCAAATTGCAGTTTGCCCTTGTGCTCGTAGGTGGTGCCATCTTCCAGCTCAAGTTGTACTTCGGCGTTATCGGCCGCCTGCAACTTACCGGCACGCAGCTTGGCCTTGAGGGCCAGCAGCTGGGCGCTGGACTGGGTGATGTCCACATTGATGGGGTCAAGCTGCTGAATGGTGGCCAGCACTTGTCCCTGATTGGCGGTCACCAGCGCTCCCGGGGTCACGGTTGACTTGCCGATGCGGCCGGAAATGGGCGCCTGCACCTGGGTGTACTTGAGGTTAATCTCGGCGGTGTGCAGCTGGGCTTCGGCCACCTTCACCCGGGCGAGGGCTTCTTTGTAGGCGGCGTCGGCTTCGTCAAAGTCCTGCTTGGAGATGGCATTGGTTTTCACCAGCTTCTCGTAACGGGCGGCACGGGCCTTGGCACTGGCAAGGGACGCCTGTGCGCTGGCCAGATCGGCCTTGGCGCTCTCTAGAGTGGCCTTATAGGTAGCGTCGTCGATTTTGTAGAGCGACTGGCCTTCCTTTACTTCACGACCTTCAACGAAGTTACGCTCCATGATGATGCCGGAGACCTGAGGGCGGACCTCAGCTTCGAGGAAGGCGCGGCTGCGGCCGGGCAGTTCAACCATGATGTTTTGAGGTGCAGCAGTAACCTGCACAGTGCCGACTTCCATGGGAGGCATTTGCTGCTGATTGGCAGCTTGTTGCGCATCTTCCTGGCAGGCGGTGACCCACAAGACCATGCCTATGGCCGAGGCAATTTTTAACATTTGCCGCATTGAAATCTCCTTTTTGTGTCTGGGCTAACGGGCATGTGCGGATAAAAAGCTCTCGATACCCAGACAAATCGCCCATTTTTAATACTGAATTTATGATCAGCCAGTTATCTCACACAGGGGGGGGGAGCTCAAGTCGGCGAATGGCTTAAATTTGTAAAGGATTGCAAAAATCTCTTTTATTTGCATGTATTTAGCCATTTGTTAACATTTGAGGTCGGCGAAAAGGGTTTCGATAACCTGCGTCATCAGTTATTCATATTTCTTCATAAACTGTCGCGAGCTGTTCACGCTCCTCATCAAGGCCATTCATAAGCCCTCTTTATCATTGCATTCAGCGGGAAACCCCACATTAAGAGGCAGTGATGATGAAATTGAACAAAACCCTGTTGGCCCTGGCCGCCATTGCGTGTTCCAGTGGCGTGATGGCAGAAGAAGCCAAGGTATTTGGTGGCACCCTGAGCGGCAAGTTGACCATCGCCAGCGATTACGTATTCCGTGGTGAGTCCGAGACCATGGACGGTGACGTACCCGCCATTCAGGGCACCCTGAGCTGGGGCAATGATGCCGGTTGGTATGCCGGTTTCTTCGGCTCCAACATCAAGTTTGCCGATCCCAATCTGGAAGTGGTGACGGGGCCCTTTATCGGTAAAGCCGGAGAGTTTGGCGATTCAGGTTTCACCTACGATGTGATGGTGTTTTCCTACCTGTATCCCGGCGCGTCATACAGCAACTACACCGAGTTATGGCTAAAGGTGGGCAAAGAGTTCGGCAAGCTGAACATGCAGCTGGAAGTGACCCCCACCCTTGACGACTGGTTTGGCGTAGACGGTTGGCAAGGGGTCAACTATGCCATTCATCCAAGTTACAGCTTCGACAATGGCATTCAGCTGTCAGGCTCTGTTGGTTATCAGGACCTGGATGGCGAAGGCGCCGAGGGCTGGGGCCACTGGAATCTGGGTGTGTCCAAGACATGGGCCGGTTTTACCCTGGATCTGCGTTACCACGGCAGTACCGTAGCCACAGACCACAAGGTATATGGTACCCAAACAGAGATTTTCGACGACCGCTTTGTGGTCGGGATCAGCAAGGCGTTTTAAATCCGGTTGTCACCCACGCCACAGGCAATAATGCGGCTTATCTGTGCCAGCGTCCGGCCAGATTCAGCCTGCCAGTGGTTAAAGGCGGCCTGAGCCTGAGTCAGGCCTTTTTGGGTGGCCATCCCTGCATCCACCAAGCCTGTTGCCCTCAGATAACCCTCAACATCTGAGGTCAGCAGGAAGGTGTCTTTCCCTGTGGCGCGCAGGAAGTAAGGGCCGGTGTTGCCCCCAAGTCGTGTGCCACGTTTTTTGAGCACCTGCCACAGTGAGGTGATCTCTTCCCCGGGCCAGAGGCCGATATATCGCGCCAGACTGCCATGTTCAGCAGCAATGTCTTTTATCATCAAGGCATTGTCGTAAATGGCCTGGGTCTTTTTGCCATGGCGGATAAGGGCGGGATCGCTGGCGCGCGCGTTGAGTTGCTCCGGCGACATCAGCAAGATCTTCAGCGGATCGAAACCAAAGAAAGCCGCTTCATAGGCAGGCCATTTGGCATCCACCACCTTCCACACAAAGCCACTCTGAAAAATCTGTTTGCTCATGGCCGACAGCAGGCGGTCATCGGAATACTCCTGATATTCGTCGGCCGTCAACGACTGCGGCAACAGAGCTTCCAGCGCATCAACGCCGCCTTTGCGCTCGGCGGCGCGCTGATAAATACTGGCAAAGGATTCGATTTTCATGGACTTCCCTGAAACTGTGAATGGCCTCGCCAGTGTACTTGCACACTCAGTTTGGCTTCAATGCCCCTTCGATGACTGCGGCCAAACGGGTGGGAGCACGGCCAAGCAACCGGGCTAAATCATCGCTCTGCTTATCGTATTCACCCGCGGCAATGGCCCGACTGGCGCCGCCAAGGGCCTTGGCCAAAAATACCGGTAATCCCATTTGCAGCAATGCATCGACTTGGGCCTCGGCCGAGATGGTATTGGTGCTGATGTCCTTGCCGCTGAGCTTGCCAATCAGGGCGGCGATATCGGCATGGGACAGGAGCTCCGGGCCGGTCAGTTCGTAGGTCTTACCCCTGTGACCATCGGTCATCAAAATTCGCGCCAGCGCCTCGGCTAAATCCTGTTTGCTCACCGGGGCAAAGCGTCCCTCTGCCGCGGCATGGGTCAGTACGCCGGTTTCAAGGGTGTGGCTCAGGCCCATCAGTTGCAGCTCGGCGTAAAAGGCGTTACGCACCACAGTTGCTGGGATAGCTGCGGCGCGGATGGCAGCCTCGGTGGCGGCGTGGCTTGCGCCAAAACTGAAGGCGCTGTCCAGCGAGGGCGATTGAAAACTGGTGTACACCAATTGGGAGATACCGGCCTTTTTGGCGGCGGCAATCACATTAAGATGCTGAACCAGACGGGCATCGTTGGCGGTGTTGCCGGAAATAAACAGCACCTTGTCGACCCCCTCCATGGCAGCATCCAGAGAATCGGGCTGGTCATAGTCGGCAAACACGGCCTGGCCGAGCGCGGTATTCAGCCTGTCTACAGAGCGGCTGCCCAGTCGGACAGGGTCGGTATTACCGAGAGCTTTCAGGGCATTGGCTGTAAGGGTGGCCAGTTCACCGCTGGCGCCGAGTATCAGTATCATTTTGAGTACCTCAAGGTTGGTATGAATGAGGTGCTCAGTTTATTCCCATGGCGAAATCGGATAATGAGTGATTTACTTATATCTTTGGTAATTCAAACTTAACAAAAGGTCGCCCATGGACGCTTCTCAGTTGTATCGCATGTTGGTGTTTGCTTCGGTTGTTGAGCAGGGTTCACTGACGCTGGCCGCTGAAGTGCTGGGGATCAGCCGCTCCATGGTAAGCCAGCACCTGAAAAAGCTGGAAGAGCGTTTGGGCTGTGAGCTGCTTCACCGCACCACGAGGCGCATCAGTCTGACCGAAGATGGGCGGGAGTTTTTCCATTACTGCGGCGAGTTGCTGCAGCTGGCAAGACAGGCCGAAGCCGTGACCCGTCCAGCGGATGAACATCTTCATGGAAGCCTTAGGGTGACGGCGCCGGTCGGCCTGGGTGAGCACAATCTGCTGCCCCTTATTGGCGACTTTCATCGCCGATATCCCAATATCCGTCTGACGCTGATGCTGGAGGACAGCAAGCTGAACCTGCTTGAGCATCAAATTGATGTGGCCATTCAGGCCGGTTGGCCAGAGGATTCGGAGTTCAGGGCCATTAAACTTGGCAGTTTTGATGAGCAGCTGGTGGCCAGTCCGGAGTATGTGGCAGCTCATGGAAAACCTTTGCATCCCGACAACCTGCAGCATCATCAGTGGCTGGCACATGCCTCAAGCCATCTTCCCAAAAGCTGGACGCTGCACAATGGTCAGGGTGAAGAGTTTCGGGTGAGGATCACCCCTTTTATCAGTTGCAACAGCACCAATGGCCTGATTGCCATGGCGTTGCAGGGGCTGGGCGTGGCAATTCTGCCCGATAATCTGGTGACCGAGCATTTGGCGTCAGGGGCGCTTGAATTGCTTTTACCGGATTATCATTTGCGTGAGGGCGGTGTGTATGCCCTGCATCCCTACAAGGAGAATACGCCCCCGAGGGTAAGGGTATTTCTCGACTTTCTGAAGGAGCGGTTGATCCAATCCCGCTAAAACCAACTAAATTAAACAAAGGGCGTTTGATTGGGAGCCGTATTCCATGGAGCTCTTTTACCACCCGCTGTCGCGATACTCCCAGAAGGTACTGCTTGGATTGTACGAAAAGCAGGTCAACTTTTTTCCCCGGGTAACAGAGCTCAGGGACCCGATTCAACGTCAGGCGTTCAGCAAGATTTACCCTCCCTGCAAGCTGCCGCTGCTCAAGTGTGCCGACGGCAGCCTGTTACCCGAATCCACCATCATTATTGAGTATCTGGACCTGCATGTACCGGGGGGCTCGCAGCTGCTGCCAAGAGACAGAGCCGAGTGCCTGCGGGTGCGGCTGTGGGACAGAATTATCGACAATGACATCAGCAATCAGCTGTTTTTGCTGGAGCAGCAGCTGGGTATGGCGCCGGAACATCGCAATGAGCTGGCCATGGCGCAGGTTAAGCAGCGCTTGCTGCAGGTGCTCGCCGGCATTGATGATGAGCTGGCCGACTCCCATTGGCTGGTGGGGGATGGCTTTACCCTGGCAGACTGCGCCCTGGTCCCCTGCCTTGAGCCCGCTTTTGAGCTCTTGTCCTTGCTGGATTTGGAAAACCTCTGTCGTTACCGCCAGCAGGCCAAGCTCAGAGGTGCCTGGGAGCTGGTCGCAGAGGAGGCAGCGCTCGCCGCCGCAGAGGATGTCACAGGGCTGAAACTGATCCCCTGACGGCCTTGCGCCCTCAGGTGTTGCGCTCTTTCTTGAGCTGCAGGAACGCCTTCCATTTTTGCACTTCGGGCGACAATTCAGGCGCTTCGCCTTCATAGCCCGCTTCCCGCACCAGCTCACTGATGGGTACCTGCTTGCGGTTACACACAAACACCCCACGCACATGCACTATGCAGTGCAGGCCGCGATCGCTGATAAAACGCTGATCAATATAAAAATATTTTTCGTCCCAACCGACAACACGGCTCTCGATGGTGAATTTCTGCAGCGGCTTAATGTCGCGGATATAGGTGAATTCGGCCGCGTTGACTATGGGCATCCACTTGAGCTTAAGGAAACGCTTCAGCAGGCCCATTTCAGCCAGCATGTAGGTGCGGGCCAGGTCCATAAAAGCCGGATAACGACTGTTGGTCAGGTGCATATTGATATCGCAGTCTGACGGCAGGGCGCGATACTCAATGGTGCTGGTGTCGAGAAAACCAATGGAGCGGCAGTGGCGGACACGCCATAAAAACAACCAGATAAGTCGAAAATACAGGTTCATGGATTCGTAGTTTAGAGTTTTTGCGTAAAGCAGAAGGCTAACAGAGGTCCTACCAGCGGGCAACTGTCAGTGTATCCACAAGGCCTTTCCTCCGGGGAATAAAAAAGGCGCCGAAGCGCCTTTAAGGTGAGGTCAAACTCAGTGCTGAATACCGCTGTGGCGCAGCAACGCATCTGTATTGGGCTCGCGACCCATAAAGCGGCGGAACAACTCCATGGGCTCTTCGCTGCCGCCCATCTCGAGGATATGGGTCAGGAAGTCGCGGCCCGTTTCGGGGTTAAAGATACCTTCGGCCTCAAAGCGCGAGAAGGCATCGGCCGACAGCACCTCGGCCCACTTGTAGCTGTAGTACCCTGCGGCATAACCCCCGGCAAAAATGTGCGAGAAGCTGTGCTGGAAGCGGTTAAAGCTGGGGGGGATAACTACGGCCACCTGCTGACGCACTTCGTCCAGTGTTTCCTGAATGCGGGCGCCGTCTTCGCTGTTGTATTCCAGGTGCAGGCGGAAATCGAACAGCGAAAACTCCAGCTGGCGCACCATCATCATGGCGGACTGGAAGTTTTTGGCCGCCAGCATCTTGTCCAGCATGGCTTTGGGCAGTGGCTCACCGGTTTCATAGTGGCCGGAAATTTCGCCGAGGGCTGCTTCTTCCCAACACCAGTTTTCGAGGAACTGGCTTGGCAGCTCCACGGCATCCCATGGCACACCATTGATGCCGGACACGCCACCCACGTCGACCTTGGTCAGCATATGGTGGATGCCATGGCCAAACTCATGGAACAGGGTGACCACTTCATCATGGGTAAAGAGCGCCGGCTTGTTGCCCACGGGACCATTGAAGTTACAGGTGAGGTAAGCCACGGGTTTTTGCAGCCCATCAGGCGTTTGACGACGGACCCGGCACTCGTCCATCCAGGCGCCGCCACGTTTACCGCTGCGGGCGTATAAATCCAGATAGAAGCTGCCTCTGTGCTCGCCTTCGCCGTCCATAATGTGGAAGAAACGCACGTCTTTATGCCAGCGATCAAAATCCTGCTGCTCGACTATCTTCATGCCAAAGAGACGCTCTACCGTATGGAAGAGGCCGCTCAGCACCTTGTTTTCGGGGAAATAAGGTCGCAGCTCTTCCTGGGAAATTTCGTATCTGTGTTGTTTGAGTTTTTCGGCGTAAAAGCTTAAATCCCAGGCCTTGAGGTCGGTTTGGCCGTACTCTTTCGCGGCAAAGGCCTTGAGCTCATCCAGCTCCTGCTTGGCCTGGGGACGGGAGTGCAGCGCCAGCTCGTTCAGGAAGCTGATAACCTGGGCTGGTGTTTCGGCCATCTTGGTGGCCAGCGACTTGTGGGCAAAGCTTTCAAAGCCGAGCAGGGTGGCCAGCTCGTGACGCAGCGCCAGCAGCTCTTCCATCAGTGGGCCGTTGTCAAACTCGCCGGCATTGGGGCCCTGATCCGAGGCGCGGGTAACGAAGGCGGTGTAGCACTCCTGGCGCAGTTCACGGTTTTCGCTGTACATCATTACAGGCAAATAAGATGGGAAGTCGAGGGTGAACAGATACCCCTGCTCGCCTTTTTCGTCTGCCATGGCGCGGGCGGCCGCCAGAGCCGACTCGGGCAGGCCCTGCAGCTCATTCTCATCAGTAATGACTTTCTGCCAGGCGTGGGTGGCATCCAATACCTGATTGGAGAAGCTGCTCGACAGTTCCGACAGGCGTTTTACTATCTCGCCGTAGCGGGTCTTTTTGTCGTCATCCAAACCGATACCCGAGAGCTCAAAGTCACGCAGTGCATGGTCAATGACCTGCTGCTGCGCCTTGGACAGACCTTGAAATTCATCGGAATTTTTAAGGGTTTTGTAGGCTTGGTACAGCCCCTGATGCTGGCCAACAAAGGTGCCATACTCAGACAGCAGCGGCAGGCAGGCGTCGTGGGCGGCGCGCCAGGCTTCTGTGCTGAGCACTGAATTCATGTGGGATACCGGTGACCAGAGTTTGCTGAGGCGGTCATCTGCTTCTTCCAGCGGCGCAACCAATCCCTGCCAGCTGAAATCGCCACGTTCCAGTACCCGTGTAATTTCTGCGCGGCAGTGTTCGATGGCCTGCTCAACGGCTGGCTGAATGTGCTCTGGCTTGATGGCCGAAAAGGGGGGCAGCGCGTTGGCCGCAAGCAGTGGATTGGTCATGGAGATCCCTTATTGTCGTGCAAAGAGTGTCGTGCGAAGCAGCTTGTGCAAAGCAGTTGCGGCCAAGGCCATGGAGCATACATAAGGGCTGGCAGCGGATTTATCAAGGCAAAGCCGCAGGACACCATGCTTTACTGCTATGTACAGGATAGATTTTCAGTGATCTGTATCCTGTTTTGCAGCCTTTTGTCCTTTGCCTTACCAACTTTGCTGTACGCCCCTCATATGCTATCAATTCTCATTTACTATGCTTGGCTCAGTAATATCATCGCCCAAGAGTAAAACAGATTCTGGATGGGTGGTATGAAACGCACAGCGATTGCCATAATCGCCTCTGTGGCATTGCCGGTGATGGCGGCGGAGCCTGAATTTGCCATAGAGGTGGGATGGGACAGTAAATATGTGTCTGAAGGACGCAACAACTTGCCCCATGGTGGTATAGGTTGGGCTGGCGCTTCTGCCACAGTGGGTGACCTTACAGCTTATGCGCTGGTTGGGCGCGCCGACGCTGCGCATTTCACCGAGTGGAATTTTGGCGTGGAATACCAGCTGCATTTGCACGATACGCTGGAGGCCTTTGTTGGCGCGCAGCGCATTGAGAACTATGGGGATGTGCGCTGCAGCGACAATGAACTCTTTGCCGAACTTGCCTGGACCGCCTGGGACTATCTGGTGCCCTCCATTGCGTATACCTACAGCACCGAAGCCGGTGGCTATTTTGTGGAGCTTAGCCTGCACAGCAACTGGCATCTTGGCGAGCAATTTATCCTGAGCCCTTATCTTACGCAGGGATTCGACTTCCAATACGTCACCGAAGACCATAATGGCGCCAATCACCTGCAATTTGGCCTGGAAGCCACCTGGGCATTTTCTGACAATCTGTCAGTGTCGGCCCAGGTCAGCCGGGTGATCGCCGGCAAGGATATTGAGGTAGACCAAGGCGAAGAGGCACGGGATGAAACCTTTGCCGGCGTTCGCCTTGCCTGGGCGTTTTAACCGGCCTGAACTACACTTGTGAAACGCAGATTGGGGCCGGATTGCCCCATGGTTGCAGCCGCCAGCAGCAGTTATCTGTCAGGGCGTTGCATCACCAACAGGAGGACAGGGAATGTCACCTCACTTTAACCTCTTTTCATGTCGGTTTTTGTCATGGCTGCTGGTCACCTTGTTGGTGGGCGTACCTTCAACTCTGTTCGCCCGCCCCCTCGTTGACGACAGCGCCGGCGAATATGAATCCCTTATCAAGGCCACGCCAGCAGCGCCGCCGGAAGAGTCGGTACAAGGTCAGTCTGCTGCCGACACTCAGCTGCTGAATAATCAAAGCTTGCTCAGGCCGCGGCAACACAACCGGGAAACTGCCCTCGACAGTGAAGGCCGTCCGCTGGCCATCCCCACAGAGGTCACACCTGCCATGGAACTTGGCCCGGAGTCACGGGCCTGGCTGAAGGAGTCCCGGAGCGACAAAGCCGCCCCGTCTGCCCATCGCAGCGCAAAGTCCAAAACGTCAGCTGGCAAAGACCGTGGCAAAGTGGCCAACGATCCCAGCTGTCGCTGGCTGGATACCCGAATCGATCAGCTGGAAGGCCTGCTCGCATCCAGCGGCGGTGGCGCTCATCATCAGGATGAACTGAGGGCGAGAATGGGGGAGTGGCGATGCCTCAAGTGTGGCGCCGACGGACCAAAACAAGGTGACCATTCGCTGTGCCAATACCGGCGCTGAGCCCTGCGGTATCCAAGTCATTCTCCCAATCCTGTGACAAACTGGGTCTCGTGCCGGTCTTTGCTCTGGTCTCTATGCAAAAAGCTCCCTACAATTGAGCCTTTGCCGGTCGTTCACAACGGAGAGTTACATGGCCCAACACTACGATTACATCTGTCTCGGTGCAGGCAGTGGCGGTATTGCGTCCGCCAATCGCGCTGCCATTCGTGGCGCCAAGGTTTTATTGATTGAAGCCAAGCATGTCGGCGGTACCTGCGTAAACGTTGGCTGTGTGCCGAAAAAAGTGATGTGGTACGGCGCTCAGGTTGCCGAAGCCATGCATCTTTACGCCAAAGATTATGGCTTTGATGTAGATGTAAAAAACTTCGACTGGAACACCCTGGTGGCCAGCCGTGAAGCCTACATTGACCGGGTACATGCCGCCTATGGCCGTGGTTTCGCCAGCAACGGCGTCACCCTGGTGGAAGGCTATGGCAAGTTTAAAAATAACAACACCATAGAAGTAAACGGCGAAGAATACACAGCCGATCATATTCTGATTGCCACCGGTGGTCGCCCAAGCATTCCCAATATCCCGGGCGCCGAATATGGCATCGACTCCAACGGCTTTTTTGCCCTGACCGAGCAGCCCAAGCGGGTTGTGGTGGTGGGCGCCGGTTATATTGCGGTGGAGATTGCCGGTGTGTTGCATGCTCTTGGCAGCGAAACCCACCTGTGTGTGCGTAAGCACTCACCGCTGCGCAGTTTCGACCCCATGTTGAGTCAGGCGCTCACTGATGCCATGGCAGAAAATGGCCCTACGCTGCACACCCATGCCGTGCCCAAGGCGGTGGAGAAACATGCCGATGGCAGTCTGACATTACAGCTCGAAAACGGAGAGTCCATCACAGTGGACTGCCTGATTTGGGCCATTGGCCGTGAGCCTGCCACCGATAAAATCGGCCTGGAAAACACAGATGTGACCCTGGACAACAAGGGCTACGTCATCGTGGATGAATGGCAGCAAACCAGTGCCAAAGGTATTTACTGTGTGGGCGATATCATGGCTGGCGGGATTGAACTCACCCCTGTGGCCGTAAAAGCCGGACGCTTCCTGTCTGAGCGCCTCTTTGGCGGTCAGCCCAATGCCAAAATGGACTACAGCCTGGTGCCCACCGTGGTATTCAGCCACCCGCCCATAGGCACCATGGGGCTGAGTGAGCCCGATGCCAAGGCGCAATACGGCGAAGATCAGGTGAAGGTGTACACTTCCACCTTCACCTCCATGTACACCGCCGTGACCGCCCATCGCCAACCCTGCAAAATGAAGCTGGTGTGTGCCGGTGCCGATGAGAAGGTCGTGGGTATTCATGGTATTGGTTTTGGGATGGATGAAATCCTTCAGGGCTTTGGTGTGGCCATCAAGATGGGGGCCACCAAGGCCGACTTCGATGCCGTGGTGGCTATCCACCCCACCGGCGCCGAAGAGTTTGTTACTATGCGCTGAACCTGAAAAAGCCGCTCAATGAGCGGCTTTTTTCTGTTCTCGTGTCAGCCCTTAAGCTTGAGACCCAGCCATTACTCCCTTCAGCAAGGAACCCCGGAGATGATTGATCACCTCAGTACCTACGCCACCGACTATAACCCGCGATTTTTATGTTGCCGCCTTTGCACCCCTGGCTTTTCCACTGCTGTTTGAGGAAGTGACCAGCTGGGATGCCCAGTGGCCGACCCGACGCATGTGTGCCTTTGGTCCTGAGGGCAAACCCATTTTCTGGGTCATTGAAACCCGTGAAGCGGCTTCACCGCGGCACACCGCCTTTGTGGCGCCAAACCGCGATGCGGTGGCCGATTTTTACCATGCAGGCCTGGCTGCAGGCGGCCAAGACAATGGCGCTCCCGGCTTAAGGCCCATTTACCATGAACATTATTTTGGTGCGTTTCTGCTGGACCCCGATGGCAACAACGTCGAGGCGGTATGCCATACACCGGAATAAGCCATGACTTAGTGTAAAAAGACCGCCATCCGGCGGTCTTTTCATATCTCGCAGCCAAAGGTTGGTCACCAGGGGATTGGGGGCGGTTCCAGGCGTTTGCCCTGATATCCGGTGACAGGGCCGAAGCGGGGATCCTGTGCCAGCCACTGTGCCTGGGCCTTGGCGATTTCAGCCTTGCTATGGCCGACGAAGTTCCACCAGATGGTAATGTCATCGGTGAGGGGCTCGCCACCGATAAGCAGCACCCGGCATCCCGCCTGCAAGCGGATGGTCACTGCTGTCTCGCCCCGGCTCAAAAAGGCCAGCTGGTTGTCGCTGAAGCTTTCACCCGCCAACTGGAAGCAGCCCTCCAGCGGCATCATTCCGTGCTCGAATGTCGGCTCGAGGGGCAATGTCAGGGTCACAGGTGCCCCAGTGTCGGCACTGTGGAAAATCTCCAGCCCCAATATGGGCGAGAAGTGCAGCACCGGCGAGTGATGGTTGGCCCAGTCGCCCACCAGGAGGGTAAAGTTTGCCCCGGCATCCTGCCAGCGTGGCAGGGTGGGATAATGATCGAATCTGGGTTCTGTGTCCTTGTGAGCGGCAGGCAGGGCTATCCATAGCTGGGCGGCGTGCATGTGGGTCTGATTTGGCAAGGACTCTTCGGTGTGGGCGATGCCGTGGCCTGCGGTCATCAGATTAACCTGACCCGGCCGTATCACCTGAGCACTGCCCAGGCTGTCGCGATGCAGTATTTCTCCCGCCATCATCCAGGTGAAGGTTTGCAGCGCCGTGTGCGGGTGTTCTCCCACATTCACGGTAACTGGCCCTGAGATGGGGCCAAGGTGGTCCAAAAAACACCAGGGGCCTATCAGGCGCCTGACCTTTTGGGGTATGGCTCTGGCCACCGGAATACCGCCGACATCGCTGTGTCTGGGGTGCAGACGCTCCGGGACTGGCTGGTTTGCTCGAGTTTCCATGGCTATTACCCTGTTGAATGTCTTCTACTCAGACTCGAACATTTCCACGGTTTTGGCAAATTCCAGCCAGTTGTCAGATTGGGTTGCAGGCTCAGTTTTACTGCGGCGATAAACGCAGGCTGTGCAGCGTCTCTCCCGGCAGCAAGGGGGTTGGCCTGTGGTTGGCATAGTCGTCAAAGCCGCTGCGGTAATAGGGCGATAACGGATGGCCTGACTGGCCGCCCGGCACCATCAGGATGCCATTGGACTCGCGCCCCGGCTGCACTATCAGACGCTGGGAGGCGCCAAAGCCCGGGCTTTGTACCGCAGGTTCGAAGTGGCCGCCAAAGCCCGGTACCAGAGGCATGTCCAACAGCGGTGCCAGCAGCGGAATTTGTTTGCTGAAAGGATGCTGGATTTTCAGCGCGTTAACCTTGCCCCAGTTCAGCTCGGCCAGCTTGCCGGAGGTCGAGTGGGTTGCCAGCAGCTCGGCGCGATTGGCGCGGTAAATCTCAAGCAGGTAGCTGTTCCAGTCGGCCATTTGTTCCGGTAACCAGGACTCTGGCCGTTGGCGCAGCAGCTGCCAAACAGGCACTTCCAGATTACCTTTAATTTTACTCAGGCTGAGGCCTTCTTCAGCAAGGCGGGTTTGCAGTGGTGCAAAGAGGCGGTCCATCACCCGAGTGCGAAAGCGGCTTACCAGGGTGTAGCCCACGGATTCACTGCAGGCACAGGCGCCCCAGTCAGCCAGTGCTTTGAGATCGTCAGCAAACTCATCCGGTTGCTGCTTCAGCGTTTCGGTCAATAGCTTATGCCAGCGGCTGAGGAACAGTGCCCTGTTGTCCAGCTGCATGGCGAGAAAATCCTTTTCTTCGAAGCTGTCTTTGGCCTGCAGATTGTCGCGAATTTGCGCCGCGCGGCTGGCAATAGCGTAACCGCCGTCGCCGAAGCGTTGGGTGTCTGATACCGACAGCACTCGGCTGTTGGCGCTCCAGAGTCGCTGATTGTTGGGGTTACTGACGATGGGGACATCTTGAGCCGGTGTTGCCCAGCCCCCGGCTTGCCAGCTGTTGGCCGCCTGTGCCGTCTGAGTCGGGTTATCCCGCGCCGATATGGCGCCTGTCAGGCGCCAGGCCGCATTGCCGGCCTCATCCACTATCAGCATGTTCTGCACCGGGATGCCGGTATGTCGGGTGAGTTCCAGCCCCTCATCCACGCCGGTGGCGGTTTCCAGATGCATCAGATTAAGGTTAATGGCAAAGTCGCCGTGGGCCACCCAGGACAGGGCATAGTCTTTGTCGCCGAGGCGTTTTACCGGCCCGAAGCGGGACAGTGTGAGCGCCATGTCTTTGCCTGTGCCTGTGCTGTCGAGGCGCTCTGTGACGGTTTCGGTGGCTTCATCTGCCGCCAGTTCAATCCAGTCTGCGGTGTCGATATAGCCGTTGGTAAAGCCCCAGGCGATATGGCTATTGGTGCCGACCACAATGACCGGAGCGCCGGGCAGGCTGACCCCTGTAACCTGAATCTCGCGCTCCCCCATGTCACCGCCTGGATGGGGGTAGTTGAGCTGGGCTCTGTACCAAATGATGGGAACGGCGAGGCCAAGGTGCATATCGTCGGACAGCATGGCGTGGCCGCTCCTGGTTAACTGCCCCGTGACTGCCCAGTTGTTGCTGCCCTTGACGAAGGCATCGAGCTCGCTGCCTATGGTGCTGAGCTCCGCTCTGTCGAGCGCTGCGGCGGACAAGGTGGGTGCTACCATGGCCTGGGTCGGCAGGGTGCTGCCGTCCAATGCGGCCTGAATGGGGTCGTTCTGGCTGACAAAGGCGAGCATCTCGTCGCCATAAAGCTGCTTGATAAGCTCCAGCACCAGCTCGCGCTCAACGGTGTTTCCCTGTAAATCCAGATACATGGAGAAGATGGTCAGCAGGCTGTCTTCGGGCTGCCAGGGCTTGATTTTGCCGCCGCTCAGCAGATATTCAAAACCTGGCAGCGTTTGCTGCGACAGTGCCTGATTCACCCCCGTGCTGTAGGCCTCAAGCACGGCTCTGTCTTCTGCAGGCAGGTGCGACAGCAGTGCCTGGGCGCGCTTTCGGAATTGGTGAAAGCGGTGGCGTTCATCCAGTTTAAGCGCCGCATCACCAAAGAGTTCCGCCAGTTCGCCGGCGGAGTTGCGCCGCAGTAAATCCATTTGGAAAAATCGGTCCTGTCCATGGGCAAAGCCCAGCGCAAAAGCGGCATCGCGCCGACTTTGCGCGCGTATGATGGCGGTACCCAGGCTATCCCGCTCAATGTTGACGACTTGCTCTAGACCTGTGGCCACAGTGGTGCCACTCAGCGCTGGCAGACTGGCGCGCAAGGCGAGATACAGGCTGGCGCACAAGAGTAAAACCAACAGCAGTGACCATTTGATGGCTTTCAACATGATGGGGCTCTTCCCTGATTGTGATTTGTACAGTCGTTATTGGGCGGCTTCTGTGCCGGTTTGTTCATCCAGCCAGCCAATGAACTGCTGGATCTGGCGCTTGTTGCGGGTCTCCTGCGGTAACCTGATGCTATACCCAAGGCCCGGGAGCGTCTTTTCCGGCAGGCACGGTTTCAACCAGCCTTTTTCCACCAGAGATGCCACCAACAATGAGCTGGTCAGTGCCAGTCCCTGTCCGGCAAGGCAGGCCTGTACCAGCTGGTCTTCGCGATCAAACTCAACAAGCTGGGCCTCTTTGAACTTGCCGTAATCTCGCTGCCAAGTCTCCCAGTTGATTTGCGTGACATCTGAATGACGTCGCACGTGCATGAGTGTTTGCTGGGCATGCTTGCGTGACAAATAAGCCGGGCTGGCGTAAATGCCAAAGTGCTCGCTCAGGGTGGCGTCCTCGGCCTTATCCGCCTGGATGATGGCCACGTGTCCACCCTGGATATCGGGCGTATCCGACTGGCTGACAGATACCCTCACCTCAGGATACCGGCGCTGAAAGTAGGGTAAACGCTGCGCCAGCCAAAGGGCGGCAAAACCATGGGGTGCACTGATATGTATTTCGGTATCGTCACCCACTCCCAGACTGGTCAGGGTTTGGTCTATTTGGCGCAGTACCTGACGACTGGTATCAAACAGGGTTTGCCCCGCAGCTGTCAGTTCCACCGCCCGGGTATGGCGAATAAACAGCTGAATATCCAACTGCGATTCAAGATTACGGATTTGATGTGATACCGCGGTTGGTGTGAGCTCAAGCTCCTTGGCCGCGAGTTTAAAGCTCAGATGACGGGCCGCTGCTTCAAAAACCCGCAGACCATTGAGGGAAGGTAGATGGGCAAACATGATTTATAGATGAATATAAAGACGCCATGGGTTGGATAATGCTCAATAATTCGGTGAAAGTCTATAAATTGGTTTAGATAAATTCATCTATAAAAAAGCCCCTTTACGGGGCTTTTAACGGCGTGTTTGCGCCAGAATCAGCTTTTGGTCACTACCCACAGGGCATGCAGCAGGCCGGGTAACCAGAAAAACAGGCACAAAATAATATTGATCAGCAGATGCTTTCCCGCACCTTCTTTTAAGAATACCGCAACAGGCGGCAGCAAAATGGCGATGATCACCAGCAGTAGCTTATTGGTATCCATGAGATCTCCTTGCTTGGACTACTTGGCTAACTTCGCAACTGAGCTGGAAAATGGCAAGACTTGTCCGACAAAAAACTGACATTCACCGCTGGTGAGGGCTATAGTAAAGCCACTAAAAAAAGAATAAATACAATCGGGGTTTGATGGACATCCAAGCTGAGATCCTCATTGAGGTCATAGTGCTGCTGACGGCCGCCTGCGCTGCAGCCTGGGCACTGCTGGCGGGCCCGCTGCGCATAGCACCAAGGGCATGTCGCCAGTATGCGGTTGCCAATGGTTTGTTGATGTTAGGGCTTATCCTCAACACCTTACGCACCGAGGAGCCGAGTTACCTTACCTGGTTCGGCGCCGATTTAAGCCTGATTGCCGGCATCATCATGATGCGCTTTGGTACTGTATTACTGTTTCGCTTGCCCATGAACTACAAGCCTGAGCTGTTGCTGCTGGCTGTGGTGATCTTCTCTATGCTGATGGTACCGCCTTCGGTGGCATCCGAGCGTTATCTCGGCATCGTCTTTTCGCTGGCGGCGGCCGTGCTTTTTGTTCGCCTGGGGATATCGACTTACAGGGGGCTCTTGCCCGGTGTCGGCCGCAACATCACATTGATGCTGGTCATGCCTCTGATACTTGCTGCAGTGCTGTTTTTAGTGCGACTGGGGCTTATTCTGACCCAGGATCATGCAGAAGCCCGCTTTATTTCCATCCATACTGCCGAAGCCGTTCCCATGCTGTGGTTTTATTTGGTGCTCAGTGTGAGCATTAATGTGGTCGCCATGGGGAATGCCCTTACAAGACTGGTACAAAAAATTCGGGTGCTGGCGGACAGGGACATGCTCACCGGCCTGTGGAATCGCCGCAGCGCTGAACTGAGGCTCAGGGAGCTTTATCAGCGCTGGCAGAAGGGGCGCGAGTCTTTTTCCCTGGTGCTGCTGGATTTGGACCACTTCAAAAAGATCAACGATAAGCTCGGGCACCAGGCTGGGGATGCGGCGCTTCGGCAAGCGGCGCTGATTTTGGGCAATAGTCTCAGAGAAACCGATATGTTATGCCGTTTTGGCGGCGAAGAGTTTTTGGTTATCTTGCCCGGCGCGGGCATTAAGCAGGCACACCATGTGGCGGAAAAGCTGAGAGAAAACCTTGCGGCGACCGCGCTGCGCTGGGACGATGACGAGGTCGCGCTGAGCGCCAGTTTCGGCTGCGCCGCGATAGCAGATGGGCTCAGTGTTTCGCAGCTGATTTCGTCTGCCGATCACGCCATGTACCAGGCCAAGGCCGGTGGCCGCAACTGTGTGGTGGACTCAACGGCCGGGCCAGTCCAGGGATGATGGGGCTCGCCAGTCGTTTTCAAGCAGTTGTGATAAGGCTTCTGAAGTGAATTCCTCACCCACCGAAGGTTTGGTTTCGAAGCGATACTCCTGGCCTCGAAATTGAAACTCCAGCTGCCAGGCGTGCAAATAGCCCCTGTCTGAAGGGGCGCCGCCATAGAGGGCGTCGCCGAGTATGGGTGTGCCAAGGCTCGCCAGAGCGACCCTGAGCTGATGGGTTTTCCCGGTGAGCGGCCTGAGCAGATAGGCCCTTAACCCCTCGGCCACAGAGGCGGAAACAAATTGAGTCACGGCCGGGTTTTCCATGGTGCGCAGCAATTTGTATTGGCTGCGGCGTGACTTGGCCATATCGCCTGCAATCTTGCCTTGCTTCTTCTTTGGCTTGCCTCTGGCCAGCGCCAGATAGTATTTCTGCACCCCATGTTGGCTGAACAGCTCGGTAAATTCTGCGGCTGCAGCGCTGGACTTGGCCAGTATGATGAGGCCCGATGTGAGGGTATCGAGCCTGTGCACTGAGTAGAGCTTTATCCCCAAATCCGATTCGGCCTGCGCCACCACGCCGGCGCTGCCATCCTGGCTGTGAAAGTGCACGCCGGGTGCCTTGTCGATAAGGAGGAAATCTGCCTCGTCGGCGATGATGCGATACATTGCTTATTGAAACTCGATGACGGCTCTCAGACCCGGTTGGTTGTCTTCGAGGCGTATGTGGGCCTGATGGCGCGATAATATCGCCTTCACCATCGACAGGCCAAGCCCTGTGCCCTGATGATGGCGGCTGGGGTCGAGCCGCACCAGGCGCTCGAACACCCGCTCGCGGCTTTCAGGTGGGATCCCCGGACCATTATCGGCAATGACCACTTCGCGGCCATTTTGGCCGATACGAATGGCGGCACCGTCACCGGCGTACTTGATGGCGTTGTCCACCAGATTAAACAGCGCCTGAAACAACAAGTGTTTATCCCCCTGCAGCGTGCATTCACGGCCGAGTTCCAAACTGAGAGTTTGGCCGCGCTCTTCAGCCAGCAATTCGGCCATCTCCACCAAATCGGTGCAGAGTTCCGACAGGCTGACCTGTTGCAAATTCAGCTGTTGCTGGCCCTCTTCGATACGGGTCAGTGACAGCATGGCATCGAAAGTAGCGAGGCAAAAATCCAATTCTTCTATCAACTGCTCGGCTTTTTCACCGCGTTCTTCCCGGGGCTTATCCCTTAGCTGTTCAAGACCGATGCGCAGATGCGACAGTGGCGTGCGCAGGTCGTGGGCGATGTTGTCGGTCACGCCGCGCACCGCCTGCAGGTTAGCTTCGAGGGTGTCCAGCACCCGGTTAAACTGGCGCGCCAGCATATCGAACTCATCCTGACGCCAGCTCACCGGCAGCCGGGTATCGTAATGGCCGCGCTCGATGCGCTGTGCCAGCCGGTTGTATTGCACCAAACGGCGCAGAATGGCTTTGGAAAACAGATATCCCAGGGCCATGGTCAGCACTATGGTCAGGGTCATGGTGGTGACTGCGGCCCGCAGGAATTTTTTGATCAGGGTTGCCAACTGGTCGGTGCGGGTGGCAATCAACACAGGCCCGTAGCGGGTTATCACCAAGCCGCCGGTGAGTATGTGCAGCTTGTCGGGGCCGCCGGTCAGAATAGGGAACTCGACGGTTTCCGGCAGCAGCGGAATATCTTCCGGCATCAGGCTCAGGGAACCCACGATGTCGAAGCTGTTGCGCCAGGCCACCAACACCGATTTGGGATCGGCGGCCCGGATCTGGGCGGCAAAGCTGCGCCTGTCCACCGATTGTGCCAGCTGAATATAGCGCTGCTTTTCGGTTTCCAGATGCTGCTCTATCTGGTACTGCTGCTCGATGATTAATTGGCGGTAGAGGGTGAACAGCAGCGCGCCGGTGATCAGGGTCACCAGCGCGGTAAAGATAAGGGTGATGCCCCAAATGGAGCTCTGGTGAGGCTTAATGCCTTTGGCGAAGACGATAACCCGCTCCCCGGACTGTTTCTATCAGCTCACCGTAGCCCAGCTCTTCAAACTTGCGTCTGAGTTTGGCGATATGTACGTCAATCACATTGGTGCGCGGATCGAAGTGATAATCCCACACGGCTTCGAACAGCAGGGTACGGCTGATGACCTGGTTTGGGTGTTCCATCAGGTACTTGAGCAGTTGAAATTCCTTGGGTTGCAGCAACAGCTCGTGGCCGTCGAGGGTTACGTTGCGGGTGAGCAGCTCCATTTCCAGCGGGCCTGCCTGCAGGTGCGTCTGCACAGGTGCGGATTGTCCCCGGGACACCAGAATTTCGGCGCGAACCAGAAGCTCTGAAAAAGCGAAAGGCTTGGTCATGTAATCGTCGCCGCCGCTGCGAAGGCCCTTTACCCGCTCGTCCACGTTGGACAGTGCCGAGAGGATTAGCACCGGGGTTTGATTGGCGTTGGCGCGCAGTGCCGCCAGCAATGCCAGACCATCGAGGCCGGGTAACATGCGGTCAAGAATGATCAGGTCATACTGGTTGCTGGTGGCCAGCAACAGCCCCTGATGACCATCGGCGGCCGCTTCTATATTGTGACCCTGCTCGGAAAAACCTTTGACTATGTATTCTGAAGTGGTGTTGTCGTCTTCAACCAAAAGGATTTTCACTGTGGCTCCTTAGTGTGGCTCAGCGTTCCCATTGCAGCATTGGCAGGGGCTTGAGCTTTTGGATATCAAAGGCGTGTTTGCGCTTGCCGTTTTCATCCATCATTTTGAATTCCAGGTAGCTGATCCCCAGATCGTGCTCCAACTGGGCGCCCATTAGCTTGCCCTCATGCTGCTCACTGGCCATGCGCACCAGTTCGGAAAAGCGCAGTTGCTTGCGTTCGAGCAGTTTGACGGCTTCAAGCTCGTCGTGGTCGTCGGCTTCCAGCTTGCTGTTGCGTTGTAGAACCAGTGTGCCATCGGCGGCGCTAAAGGTCAGCTCTGTGAGGGTATTTTCGTCGGCATTGATCACGTCAAACTCGTATCTGAGTTCCCCGTCCTGCACATCCAGCTCGAAATCGGCGATATAGCCGGGATGATCTGCCTCCACCCTTTCCATCATGGCAACAGGGTTAACCCTGTCACCTGTGCTGAGCAAGTTGAACAAACTGGTGTTGGCCGAGGCGCCGGCTGTCACCATCATTGCTCCAAGCAACCAATATCTCATTGATGCCTCCGTAAAAAACCAGTGTCGGTATCCTAAAAGACTATCCCTGCGATGTCACCACGCGGATGCTGTCTATCTCCACTTCCGGGCCGCGCCAGCCGTTGTCGATTTTGCCCCTGAGCTCTACCTGAGTCTGGTCGCTCAGGGTCAGGGTACGCAGCAACACAGGGTCGATTTCCACCTTGATTTCGCCGCTGGCATCCCGCAGTACAAAGTGCTCCCTGTCCAGGCGTTTAACCAGTTGACCATTCAGTATCGCCCGGGCGCCATCGGCGGCCTTGAGTGCTTCATGGGTGTTATTTACCTGGCGGGCAGCCTGTTCGCTATTGGCCGCATGGGTGAGGGCAGTGGCCGTGGCCGTAATCAGCCCCAGCGCCAGAACCAATGGCATTATGATACGCATGGGCACTCCTCATTTCAGACTATGGCAGCAGTCTAACGGCTTGGGACTGAAATGAGGGTGGCCTCAAGATTAAGCTTTGATCATCTCCAGGATGTGCACCTGATCGGACTTGAGCGCCACCTCGGTGGCCGCGCCCTGCGTAAGCGCCAGTTTTTGGGCCAGATGAAGTGGAATTTCGACGTTGAGTCTTTCTCCCGAGTCTTCGACGCTGGCTTCGATCCGCACCGATTCTCCCAGGGTTAACAGGCTGTCGATATGGATAGGCAGGATGTTGAAGCTGCGACACAAGCGGCCGTTGGCAATGGAGTTGAAGCGTATTCCCTGATTGGGGATAACCCAGCGCACCTTGTCGCCAATATTTACGCGGGGCAGGCTGTCGGAGGCAATCAGGCGTTCACCGAACTTCAGCCAGGTCACCCCTTTGGCGCCGTCCTGGGCGACAACATGGGCGTCGAAGATGTTTCTCAGCCCCATCTGCCGGGCGACGGCTTCGTTGCGTGGACGGGAAAAAACGTCCTGTGGGGTGCCGTGTTGCAGCATGTGTCCCTGACTAATCAGCAGCATACTATCCGCGAGCAGTAAGGCTTCATTCAGGTCGTGGGTGACCATGATCACCGGTATCCTGAGTTCGGCCTTGAGCCGGGCCAGTTCCAGATACAGGCGTTCCCGGGTTTCACGGTCGACGGCCGAGAAGGGTTCGTCCAGCAGCAACACTTTGGGTTCCCGTGCCAGCGCTCTTGCCAGCGCGACCCGCTGCTTTTGACCGCCGGAAAGCTGGGAAGGCAAGCGATCGGTCAAACCATGGAGGTTAACCTTTTCCAGCACGGCCAGGGCCCTGGGCCTGCGTTCGTGGCTGGGCAGATGATCCAGGGCTGCAATGATGTTGCCAAGGGCACTGAGTTTGGGAAACAGGCCAAAATGCTGGGGCACAAAACCAATATGGCGGCTCTGGGGTGAGCAGTGGATACCCTCATCACTGTCAAACCAGATGCGCTCGCCACAGCGAATAGTCCCGCTTTCGGGTTTCGCGAGCCCTGCAATCATTCGAAGCAGTGTGGTCTTGCCGCCACCCGATGGCCCCACCACCGCTAGAAACTCACCGGCACGGCAGCGAAAATCGGCTTCAATCCTTATTCCCCTGGTTTGCCGTATCTGGACCTGAAGCTCAGTGCTGCCGCTCATGCTGGCCTCCCATACGACGTGAAAGGCTGGTGGTGAGCGCCAGGGCACTGATGGCAAAAAGCAGCAGAATAAGCGACATCACGCCGGCCGAGTCGAAATCAAACGCCTGCACGCTGTCGTAAATGGCGATGGAGATGGTTTTGGTTTCACCGCTGATATTGCCGCCCATCATCAGCACGACGCCAAATTCGCCCAGCACATGGGAGAAGGTGAGCACCAGAGCCGTGACCAAGCCGGGCCAGATCATCGGCAGTTCAATGCGGGTAAGGATTTTACCTGTGCTCATACCGCAGCAGGCCGCGGCGTCGCGCACATCCATGGGAATGGCTTCGAAGGCCCTTTGTATTGGCTGCAATGCAAAGGGAATATTGACCAATATCGAGGCCACGACCAGCCCGGAAAAATGGAACACCAGTTCAATGCCAAAGCTGTCCCTGAGCCATTGGCCGAGCCAACTCTCACTGCCAAAGCTGACCAGCAGATAGTAGCCCACCACCGTGGGAGGCAAGACAAGAGGCACCATGATGAGGGCCTCAACCAGGCTCTTTCCGCGAAATTGATGATAGGCAAGGGCACGCCCGGCAAACACACACAGGGGCAGGAGTATCAGCACTGTCACCAGCGCGAGTTTGCCTGAGAGCCACAGCGACTGCCAATCCATCAGGGTGCTCCGTGGGCCTTGGTCGGCAGGGAAAAACCATAGTCTGCGAAGACTTTGCGTGCGGCATCTCCCTGTAAATAATCATAAAACGCCTTGGCTGCTGAGGAAGCTTTTGGCGTTAGCACCATGCGCTGTGCCAGCGGCTGATGCTGGTCTTCAGGGATGGCAAGGTAATTGGCCTTGGCACGAAACTGGGGCGCTACCGCCAGCGACAGAGCCACTATGCCGCCCTGGGCCGAGCCGGAAATCGCAAATTGCGCCGCCTGTGAGACGTTCTCACCCAACACCAGCTTGTCTTTGATGGCGTCCCACAGACCAGCCTGTTGCAGCAGGGCTCTGGCGCGCTCGCCATAGGGGGCTAAATCCGGATTGGCCAGCGCAAAGCGCTTGAGCTCGCCGGTTTTCAGCAGTTGCCGCAAACCTTCAAACTCATTGTCCAGCATCAGCGGTGAGGATTTGGCTGCCACCAAAGCCAGCTGGCCATAAGCGTAAATAACGCCATTGTTTTGTACCACACCGGCCTCTTGCAGGCGGTTTACATACTGCTCGTCGGCGGACAGAAACAGCTCAAAGGGCGCGCCATGGCGGATTTGTGAGGCAAAGTTGCCCGATGAGCCGTAGCTCACCCTCAGCTTGTGACCCGAGCTTTGCTCAAACTGGCGGGCTATGTCTTCCATGGCAAATTTAATGTTGGCCGCCGCGGCTACTGTGACGGTATCGGCGCGGGCAAACCCGAGGGCGCCAGTCCCCAGCAGTATCAGCAGCACAACAAGACGCACTAACATCATCCTTGGTCCTTTGCGGGTTGTTTATTGCTCCCAGGCCTTGGCGGCCTGATCGTCTGCATCACGGGCCTCGACCCAGCCCTGGCCCTTGTCACTGGTTTCCAGTTTCCAGAAGGGGGCTTTGGTCTTTAGGAAGTCGATAAGGAACTCACAGGCGGCGAAGGCCGCCTTGCGATGGGCACTGCTGACACCAATAAACACGATTTGCTCGCCCAGGTGCATGGTGCCGACCCTGTGGATGATGGTGAGGTGATTCAGCGGCCAGCGTTCACGGGCCTGGTCGGCGATTTGTTCCAGCACCTTTTCGGTCATGCCGGGGTAGTGTTCCAGGGTCAGGTCGCTCACCTGATTGCCTTCGTTGAAGTCGCGTACCTTGCCAACAAAGGTCACCACGGCGCCATCCTGATTGTCGGCGGCAATGCGTTGGTATTCTTCGGGCACGCTGAAATCGGCGGTTTGCACCAGAATGCGGTCTTGGCTCATATCAACCTCCGGTGACTGGCGGGAAAAAGGCCACTTCGTCGCCATCCTTGATGGGCGTGTGCCAGTGGCACAGGGTTTGGTTCACCGCCACCAGCAGCTTGTCAGAGGCCAACACCCTGGCCCATTTGTCGTTGCGACTTGCCAGGGTTTGGCGCAGTGCATCGGCGGTTGCCGTGCCTTCACCGGCATCGAGTGTCAGAGAGGATTCACCCAAGAGCTCACGTACCTGAGCAAAAAAAAGCACATTTATCATATGAGTTACACCTTGAAGTGGCCGGATTTTCCGCCACGTTTTTCCAAAAGACGTACCTGAGAGATCACCATGTCCTTCTGGACCGCCTTGCACATGTCGTAAATGGTCAGCGCGGCCACCGAGGCGGCGGTCAGGGCTTCCATTTCCACCCCGGTTTTTCCGGAAAGCTTGCACAAACTGGTTATTCTGACCCGGCTCTGTTCCGGCTCCGGCTCCAGCTCCACTTCCACCTTGGTCAGGGCAAGCGGGTGGCAGAGGGGGATAAGATCGGAAGTTTTCTTGGCCGCCATGATGCCGGCGATACGGGCGGTGGCGAATACGTCACCCTTGTGATGTTTGCCTTCAAGGATCATCGCCAGCGTGGCCGGCGCCATCTCTATGTAGGCTTCGGCGCGGGCTTCACGCTCGGTGACGGTTTTATCCGTCACGTCCACCATGTGGGCAGTGCCCTTGTCACTCAAATGGGTAAAAGCACTCATGATGAAGGCATCTCCTTGGCGGATTTCAGATGGGCAACAAAATTACAGGGGCGATGGCGGGCATCCAGTTGCTCGCTGAGAATGCCGCGCCAGGCGGTGCGACAGGCACCGGTGGAGCCGGGCAGGCAAAAAATGGCGGTACCATTGGCGACGCCGCCAAGGGCGCGTGATTGCACCGTGGATGTGCCGAGCTCCTGGAAACTCAGGTAACGGAACAGCTCACCGAAACCTTCAATGGCCTTGTCAAACAGTGGCATCACGGCATCCGGTGTATTGTCGCGGCCCGAAAAGCCGGTACCGCCGGTGCTGATAACCACCTGAACCTCGGGGTCGGCTATCCAGGCGGAGATTTGGGCGCGGATAAGGTATTTGTCATCCTTGATAATGCGACGGGCAACGAGCCTGTGCCCCGCTTCGGTCAGGGCATCAGCCAGGAAGGCACCGGAGGTGTCGTTGGACTCATCCCGGGTATCTGACAGTGTCAGCACGGCAATATTCAGGGGGTTGAATTCGGTTTCGCGGCAGTGTCCCATGGTGTCTCCTTCGGCACTGGGTGAACTGAAAAATGTCAGGGTCAGCGGCTGAGCTCAGCCGCCAATGGACGCAAGATGTTGGGTTACGCCGGTAATGCCCTGATGCAGGAAATGGGTCTCTTTCTTGAGCCTGAGCTGGTCTTCGAGCCTTGCCAGCAGCGCGGGTTGCTGCTCAGGACTTTGCAGCAGATCCCTCAGATCCAGTCCCTGCTCTGTGAAGAGGCACAGATGCAGCTTGCCCTTGGCCGATACCCGCAGCCGGTTACAGGTGGCGCAGAAGTTCTTTTCGTAGGGCATGATGAGCCCGATGCGGCCCTGATAATCGCTGTGACTGAAGTTTTGTGCAGGGCCGTCTTCGGCGCCGCGTTCGTCCAACTGCCAGCCATTGGCAAGCAGATGTTGTTGAATCTGGCTGCCGGGCAGGTGATGAGCCTGGAAATAGTCACGGCCAAGACCGGTTTCCATCAGTTCGATAAAACGCAGGTCGATGGGTGTGTTTTTGATCCAATGGAGGAAGCGGGGTAAATCTTTGTCGTTGAGGCCTTTAAGCAGCACGGCGTTGATCTTTACCCGCTCGAAGCCGGCGTTCAGGGCGGCATCTATGCCCCGCATTACGGTATCGAATTTGTTTTCGCCGGTGATCTGATAAAACATTCTGGGATCCAGACTGTCCACCGACACATTGATCCGGCGTAATCCCGCATCAAACCATTCTTTGGCGTGTTGCTCCAAACGGTAACCGTTGGTGGTGGTTGCCAGGGTGGTGATGGCCTTGTTGTCGGCTATGACCCGGATGATGTCGGTAAAGTCTTTGCGCAGGGTTGGCTCACCGCCGGTGATGCGCACCTTGCGGGTTCCGGCCTTGGAAAAGGCCGCGATCAGATTGTCTATTTCACTCAGAGTGAGGAAACTCGGCCTACCATCTGGGTGGTAGCCGTCGGGCAGACAATAGCTGCATTTGAAGTTGCAAACGTCGGTAACCGACATCCGCAAATAGTGAAACTTACGACCAAAGCTGTCTTGAAGTTGAGACATGATCACCTTTCCAAGTATCGGGAGGTGAAGCCATTTCTGCACCCCACCCCGGTGGCACCGCGCCACGGCTCAAACACCATATCCAATGACTTAGGTGCAGGAGCTCGGAGAACCGTCATTGAGGGATTATAGGCCTAAAGCATGACCGAACCATACCTCTAAACGTGTATTTATTGGTCTGGATCGTGCTGCCGTGAACAAATTGTGACGCCGCTCACTCGGAATATTGTGGTGGTTTGCACTGCCCCAACCAGCTATCTACTGTGCCTGCGAGCGGATTTCGGGTAAGGTGGTTGAGTTACAGAATATAAAACACCCGTTTACATCGGGGGCACAAGTACAGGAATGAGGTGAAAGATGGAACGCGAATTCATGGAGTTCGATGTTGTTATCGTGGGTGCAGGTCCTGCCGGATTGGCAACAGCCTGCCGCTTAATGCAGATTAGCCGTGATGCAGAAAAGGAATTGACCGTTTGCGTGGTCGAAAAAGGCTCAGAGGTTGGTGCGCATATTTTATCGGGTGCCGTGTTTGAGCCCAACGTGCTTGACGAGCTGTTTCCTGACTGGCGCGAAACGGGCGCACCGCTTAACACCGCCGTGACCCATGATGAAATCCATCTGCTCAAGTCCCCCCATGACGGCAAACTGATGCCCAACGCCATAGTGCCCAAAACCATGCACAATGAAGGCAACTACATCATCAGTGTGGGCAACCTGGTGCGCTGGCTGGGCGGTCGCGCCGAAGAGTTGGGCGTAGAAATCTTCCCGGGCTTTGCCGCCAGCGAACTCCTGTTCAATGACGATGGCAGCGTTAAAGGCATCCTTATCGGTGATATGGGTATTGGCGCCAATGGCGAGCCCAAAGACAGCTTTATGCCCGGTATGGAGCTGCACGCCAAATACACCGTCTTCGCGGAAGGCTGTCGTGGCCATCTGGGTAAGCAACTGATTGAAAAGTTTCATCTGGACAACGGCAAGACCCCGCAACACTACGGTTTAGGCTTCAAAGAACTGTGGAAAGTACCCGAAGGCAAGCACACGCCGGGTCTGGTAGTGCATACCGGTGGCTGGCCATTGACCGAGTCCAAGTCATCCGGTGGCGGCTTCCTCTATCATATGGAAGACAACCAGGTGGTGGTTGGCCTCATCATCGACCTGAATTACCAAAATCCGCACCTGAGCCCCTTCGATGAGTTCCAGCGTTACAAGACCCATCCTGTGATTGCCCAGTATCTGGAAGGCGGCGAGCGTATTTCTTACGGCGCCCGTGCCATTACCAAGGGTGGTCTGAACTCTCTGCCCAAGATGAGTTTCCCCGGTGGCCTTTTGATTGGCTGTGACGCCGGCACCCTGAACTTTGCCAAGATTAAAGGCACCCATACTGCCATGAAGAGTGGCATAGTCGCGGCGGAAACCCTGGCGGAAGCCCTGTTTGTTGGGGTTGAAGGGGGTAAGGATCTGGATTGCTTCCAGGAGCGCTTTGAGCACAGCTGGCTCGGTGACGAGCTGCACCGCTCCCGTAACTTTGGTCCGGCCATGCACAAGTTCGGTACCTTCCTGGGCGGCGCCTTCAACTTTATCGACCAGAACCTCTTTGGCGGTAAGTTGCCCATTACCCTGCGTGACGACAAAGTGGATCACGCGCAAATGGGGCTGGCGAGCGATTATCCCAAAATCGACTACCCCAAGGCAGATGGCAAATTGAGCTTCGACAAGCTCTCTTCCGTTTACCTGTCCAACACCTTCCATGAAGAAGATCAGCCCTGTCATCTGCGCCTCAAGGATGCCGCTATTCCGCTGGCGGTTAACCTGCCCAAGTTTGACGAGCCGGCGCAGCGTTACTGTCCGGCTGGCGTATATGAAGTGGTCGAAGAAGCGGGTGAAAAGAAGTTTGTCATCAACGGCCAAAACTGCATCCACTGCAAGACCTGTGATATCAAGGATCCCAGCCAGAACATTACCTGGGTGACTCCCGAGGGCTCCGGCGGCCCCAACTATCCCAATATGTAAGTAAGCAACTCATTGGCCGGAGAAGAAATTCTCCGGCTTTTTTACATCAGGCAATTGCGGGGTGCCCAATATTTCGCCATAATTCGCCGCCTAAAAATCATAAGTACATCTTTTCTTCAGTGCCCACTGTTTGCCCCTTTGTCACAGCAATGCGCGGCGTTATTACTTTTTATGCTTTATTTCTGATCCAAGCGGAAAAAACGCTTATTAGGGTCAATACTGCATAGTGAGTATTTATCCCTATTTCCTCATCTTCAGGAAGAGTAAGGCAATGAACTTAAACATGCTTACCATCAAACAAAAGATTTTGCTCACAGTCTCACTGGCGGTCATCCTTTCCACCGTCGCGGTTGGGGTGTTGGGACAGCGCAGCGCCAGGGATGTGGTGGAGCAGCGTATGCTGGGCTCAGAAATGCCGGCCAAAATGCTGAGCATTCGTAACGAGCTCGAAAAAGACATGGTAAGCCTGCTCAACGCTGCCAAGCAGCTGGCCGACAGCCGCATGTTGGGTAAATGGCTGGAGCAGGGCCGTCCTGAGGAAGATGAGTCCAGAGTGGTGGCCCAGTTGCAGGATGTTGCCAGTCAATACCAGCTGGCGCAGGCCTCCTATGCCGACCGGGAAACCGGCGCCTACTATACCCAAAGTGGCTTTTTGCGGGTGTTAACCCCTGAGCAGGACGGTTGGTTTTTCGACTACCGCAGCAGCGGTGTGCAGCAAAGCCTGAATGTGTTTACCGAAGCCAACGGTGAAGTGAAGCTGTTTATCAACTATCAGCAGCTCAATGGCCGCGGCCTTGCCGGGCTGGCCAAGTCATTGGATGCCATGGTGCAGCGGCTCAAGTCTTTTAAGCTGGAAGAGTCCGGCTTTGTCTATCTGGTCGATGCCAAGGGCGAAGTGCAGCTGCACTCAGATCCCGGCAAAATCCGTAAGGCCACCCTCAACTCTTTGTATGGTAAAAGCGGCAGCTTGTTGTCCAAGGCCGATTTCAACTACATGGAAGTGGAAGTGGACGGCCAGCCCATGATGGTGGCCAGCAGCTATTTGCCCTCCATCGATTGGTATTTGGTGGCTCAGGTGCCGGAGGCCGAAGTGTTTGCCCTGCTGGATGAAGCCGCGTTGAAAATTCTATTTTCTACCCTGTTAATTGCACTGGCCTTTGTCGTGTTGTCGGGCTTCGTGGCCTCCAGTGTCAGTAAGCCCATCGCTGCCGTTGCCCGTATGTTCCGCGACATAGGCGAAGGCGAGGGGGACTTGCGCCAGCGTTTGCCTGTGCAGGGTGAAGATGAACTGGCGCAGCTTGCCAGCGGCTTTAACAGCTTCATCAGTAAAATACAGGACTCTGTGGTTGAAGTGGCCCAAACCAGCGAGCAGCTCGGAAAGTCGGCCATCGATGTGTCTCGTCAGGCACAGCAGACACTGGAAGACAGTCAGGATCAGAAAGATCGCACCATGCAGGTGGTGACCGCCATCAACGAGATGGGCGCCACAGTCAATGAAATTGCCGCCAATGCGGCCCAGGCAGCCGAAGCCGCCAAGGATGCGGACCGCGCCTCGGGTTCGGGTCAGCAAGTGGTGACCAAGGCCCGGGATACCATCAATCAGCTCTCCAAAGATGTGTCTCAGGTGGGTGAGGTGATTGAATCTCTGGCCACCCACACCAAGTCCATTGGCAGTATTCTGGATGTGATCCGCGCCATTTCAGAGCAAACCAACCTGCTGGCGCTCAACGCCGCCATTGAGGCCGCCCGGGCCGGGGAAGCCGGTCGTGGTTTTGCCGTGGTGGCCGACGAAGTGCGCAACCTGGCATCCCGCACGGCAGCCTCTACCGATGAGGTGCAGGTGATGATAGACAAGTTGCAATCCGAATCGGCCAGGGCCGTCAATGCCATGTCCCAGAGCCGCAGCCGCTCCCAGGAAGGGGTGTCGGCGGTGGATGAAGCCAGCAATACCCTGAGCGGCATTTCGGATCAGATTGGGCTTATCAGCGACATGAATATTCAGGTGGCCGCCGCGACAGAAGAGCAATCGACCGTGGTAGAGGATATCAACCGCAATGTGACCGAAATTAACGATATCACCCAGCGCACCGCGGCAACGGCACAGGCTGCGGCCCGTGCGAGCAAAGACCTCAACGCCCTTGCTACTCGCCTCGATCAGCTTGTGGCTCGCTTTAAGGTGTAATCAAGTCGCCTTGAGCACCGGCGTCGCAGCGCCGGATACAAGCGCTTGCGACCCGGGCCAGAGTGGCGTAACCTGCCCGGGTCTAATGCAATCATCGGCGCCCTGTCGCGGCGCTAAATCAGAGGAAATACCATGTCAGTGATCGCCGTCCCGGAGCTGGAAAGACCACAAGTTAAATCCCACCACAAGGCTCGTCACCTGAAGAAGCTGGCGCTGGGCCCCTGGGCTGAAACCTGTATCGAATTTCGCTTTCAGGCCGATGAAGACAAGTTCGAAGCGCTGGATGAAGCCCTTGCCAATCAGGAAATCGAAAATGGTTGGGATTTGCTGATTGCCTATTACAACGATCGCTACCATGTGTCTGTGAGCTTCTTCTCCGGTCAGGGCAGTGTGGCCGACGTGGCCAACACGGTAGCCGAGAGCATCCGCAGTGTGTTTGGCGATCTGCCGCTGACCATTTACGCCGGCGATGCCAACTATGGCGACTGGGACACCACTTACGTGGATTAATATCGCGCTAACGCGATAAAGAAGCCCGGCATTGCCGGGCTTTTTGTTTTGGGTAACCGCGTGCTTCAAAATTATCGAGGGCTCTGCGCCGAGTGTGCCGCTCAGCCGCTCAATGACGTCAGGCTGGACTTCCCGGGCCCATCAAGCGTGGGCGCCAGTCTTCAATCTTGCCACTGGCAAGGCGTTTTTCCAGGCTGTTTCGCCAGCTTTGAGCGAGGCCCGGGCAAGCCAGCAATCGCCGATAGTTCGTTTCAGTAAACTCGGCGGCAAAATACCAACACATGGCGTTTGCCACACTGATGTCGGACAGGCGTTCCTTAAGCTTTAGCGTGTCGGTTTCTGTGATTTCGCCGGGCTCCAGCACACGGTAAAACCAGCCGCTTTTACCCAGCGTTTGCATCACCAGCGCAAAGCCTGGGTAGGCAAAGCGTAAATCCAGCTTAAAACAGGGAGAGCGGGGCTGAGACACCTGCAGCACAGTGCTGCCAAAGCTCAGTATGTCGCCGATGTGCAGTGTTTCTTCCGTCAGGCCAACGGTGCTGACGTTCTCGCCCATGGCAGGGGCATCCACAAAACCCCTGAACATATCCCTTCGGCGATACTCACCGTAATGTTCCCGGGGAAAATGATGCACGGCGCGGTCAGGACCGCCATGGTGGCGGGTATCCACCTGGGCATCGCCCACAATACCTTCTGACGTAACCTGCAGTATTGCTTCACGGCGTTTGTGTGCAATACCACTGGATATCTGGCCGAGTTGGCTACTGTCTGCGCCGCGATAGAGGGCAGATTTGCTGATGAATGTGCCGGACAATGAGGCGTTCCCCTGTGCTGTGGACCTAATCCCTGTTCAGGGCGTCAGAGTAACAGTGGTGCGCCACAGCGCCAAGTCATCCACAAGGGCGCCTTGAGTCAGATTGGCGGCAAAGCCCAGCCAGGGTGGGGCATCCAGGGTGGGATCCGACGTAAAGCCGAGCCGGCCGAGCAGGGTGATACTGGCGCCGTTACCCGCCATGGCGCGGGCAATCAGCTCAGTCAGGGCATACTTGTCAGTGGCCAGTATCATGGCGGCTCTGGCTGCCTCGGTTGCCAACCCCCGGCCCCAATACCTGCGCATTAACCTGAAGCCCAGGTCGACACTGGCATCCCCATGCTGTTTCAAACCGCAAAAGCCGATGAACTCGCCTGAATGAAGTTGTATCGCCCAGCGGCCAAAGCCGTGGTCACGGTAATGTTGATAGCCCAGGATAAAATCCCGGGCCGCCTCGGGGCTCTCAAAGGGCAGATCCCCCGTGTATTTGAGTACCTCAGCATCCCGGTTCAAGGCGTAAAAATTCGTCGCATCATCGGCTGTGAAGCGGCGTAATCCCAATCTAGGGGTCAGGGCAAGGCAGGATGCAGAGGGCATGGGCTCCAGAGTGCCGGCGGCGGGATTGAGTATGGATATTGGGGAATCCTAAAACACCTGTGCGGCATAGGCCAATCTTTGCGCAAAAAAAAGCCCCGTTCGGGGGACGGGGCGACATAACGAGCAAACAACTGACAAATGGGAAGTTCAGGAGCGCAAACCCAAAATCATGCATCTCACGGGGCTTATATTAGGGCGCCTTGGTTGCAGTTGTATGACATTCTGATTCTTTTTCCGCCAGATGATCTTTGAGTGCTTCACCCGGGGTAGAGCTTTCACTTTCCACCGCAATCGCCGCCCAAATGGCGGCCTCTTCCATGGCTTGTTGCAGGTTGAACCCGGATACCAGGCCATGGATCAGTCCCGCCGCATACACATCACCAGCCCCTGTGGTATCCACCACGTTAGCGGGTCTGGCAGCCACATGCAGCAAACCGGTTTCGCTGTAGGCCGTGGCTCCTTTGGCGCCATCGGTCACGATGAAATGTTGCAGGCTGTCACCGGCGATGCCTTTGGCATATTGCCACAGGTCACCGGAAGCCCTGCCGGCGAGATCCGATGCCGAAGTAATGAGGATATGGCAGGGTCGCTGGCGCTCGTCCTTGGCCAGTTGCCCAACCACCAGGCAGTGCTCCAGCGCCGTTTTGGCCCAGCTGACGGCCCCTTCTGCGGACGAGTTGATATAGAGTACGTCCCAGCGCTGCCACCGAGGCGGAGCCGGCAGCTCAAAAATGGGTCTCTGGGGGCGAATGATGGTGCGATCGCCGTTTGGCGTCATCATCAACAACATCTCACAGGTATTGCCGGGGCGGCGCGAAATGAGGTGGCAATCGATACCGGCGGTGCTGGTTTCGGCGAGCAGCCAGTCGCCTACCTTGTCTCTGCCTACCTGACTGACCAGGGCTACCCTGTGTCCGGCCCATACCAGCCCGAGGCCGGTGTTGGCGCCGCCGCCCCCCAGGCGCTGGCCACCATCGTGATAATGAAAGCGCCCGCCGCTGGTCAGGGGCTTATCCAGCAGCAAGATGCGGTCACAGTTGAGGTTGGCTACCAGTAAAACATTGGCCATGGCGAGGTTCCGGAAACTGTCATGGACTGATGGTAACCGCCCTTGGCGGGGCTGCAAAGCGGGTCGTCAATCGCCGTTGCGTTTTTTGGCGATTTCTCTGAGGTCGCTCTCTGTTTCCATTAAGGTATCAATCAACTCGGGAGCGAAGTGGCTGCCCCATTCTTTAAGGATGAGTCCAGGGGCCGCGTGCTGCTGCATGGTGACCAATTTCAGCTCATCCAGCCTGCTTGTCTTTAGCTGAATAGGTTAGGTGTCGCTTGCCGATGTCGTGCTGCAGGGCCGCCTTAACCAGAATACCCCTGTCATCATCCTCAGCATGGCTTGATCACGTGATTGCAAAATCGGATCTTAATCTTGAAGCCATCATTGTCTGAGCTGACGCCATTCCCGGGCGAGCATGGCGTATTGATACTCAGAGCCCCAGGCGCCTTTGAAGAAGGTATTCTCAATCCAGTGGGCCTCACGTCTGAAGCCGAGTGCTTCCAGTAGCCGCCAACTGGACAGATTTTCCACGTCACAGACAGCCGTAACCCTGTGCCCTGAGCATTGGAGCAAATACCAATCCAGCAGACAAGCCACGGCTTCCTTTGCCAGGCCATGGCCCTGATGTTGTGGGGCGAGGGTAAAACCGATTTCCAGCTGGCTATCGTCAATAAAATGCAGCGCCAGGTCTCCCAGCAGTGCATCTGTGTCTTTATCGACAATGGCCATTTGATACCAGGAATCGGCTGCGCCGAATGTACCGCCCAGCTGTGCGTTCAGCAAAGCTTCGGCCTTGCCCAAGTCATAGTCAGACCAGCTTTGATAGCGTGCCACCTCTGGCTGTTGGCGGTAGAGGGTGAACGCAGCCAGATCTTGTTGGGACAGTGGGCGCAGCGCCAGGCGCGTCGCCTTAAGTTGGGGGGCTGTGAGCATGGGATGTCCTTGGTTTTTAACCGGTCGATATGTTGTAAGTTTATTAAAATCAATGCGTTGTGGCGTGTAGCTTATCTCTGCGTAAGCTCCTGCGCCAATCCCTGTGCGATATCGACCATAAGGGCAAGGCAATATCCAATGAGCTCTGTCTAATCCATTGTAAATTTTAACTTTTTAAATCAATCCTACTCACGACTGAAGCGAGTTCCCCCCTGAAAGTGGAGATTTTGCTCTAAACTGCCGACTTCAACCTATGCCGAGTGATCACATGGATGTGATGTAGAAAATGGACTTTCTTTTTTTACCGACATTGTCCGCCGAGCGCAGGCTGGATATGTACCTGGCCTGCCTCGAAGAATTTGAACGTCTGGGCTACGACGACAGATACGTGGCCGAAATTCGTCATGAGGTCGAACGGATCAGAGCTGGTATACGTTCGGGCGGTGTATCTCCATCATGATCCCCGGGTTGCCCAAATCGGTAAAACCAAACTGACGATACAGACCATGGGCATCGCTGGTGGCCAGCATCATACGTCTCAGACCGGCAAGTTCAGGATGCGCCATCACGGCCTGCATCAGCACTTTCGAGCCGCCGCGTCCGCGGTGGCTTTCCAGCACAAACACATCGGCCAAATACGCGAAGGTGGCCTTATCGGTGATCATACGCGCAAAGCCGATTTGCTCGTCAGCGCAGAACAGCCCGAAACACAGGCTGTTTTCAAGGGCGCGGCGTAACGTCGCTTCCGGGATCCCTTTCGCCCAATAGGAATGCTGCAAGAAGCCATGGATAACAGACATGTTCATGTCGGTAAGCACCCAGCTAACCCTGAAATCAGTCATTGCCGGCTATCCCCTGAATGTTGTCGGCGCCGAAACTCCACAGGGTTTGGATAAGACCGTCGCGAATTTCATACACCACGGCGACTTCAAAAGGCTCTGGGCCAAGCCCTGTGATGTGTTCATGGTCTATCACTTTATTTCCCAGCACCATGCGATTGCTGACTGCTGCATGGAGGGGACACAAAAACGTTCCTTGCGATAAAACTCGGCAAATTCAGCCTTACCCTGCAATACAGGTTTGGACGCCGGTGGGCGGATAACGGCCACCTTTTCACTGAAGAAGCGTAAAAAAGCGTCCAGATCATGGGCGTTATAGGCCTCCAGTTGCCCCTGTACCAATTGCTCCGGTGTCATCGTGTTTCTTCCTTTTTCGAGTAAAAAAATCGCCTCGCCTGCGGCCCTGTCCCGCTTGGAATGGGCCCTCTGGTGTTTTTACAACCAGCAGGAATAGCATGCCTGAAAAAAAATATAAAAAAATTTTTTGTGCTCTTTAACGTATCTGATTTTGTAACTGGTTGTATAAGAAGCCATTAATATATTGCGCACAATCTATTTCGTCATATTTTTGACTGGTCAAAAAAACTGCTATTGAAAGTACTGATTTTTTTGAACAAAATTCGCCGTGAATAGAGCTGAATCTATTCCTGAGTAACAGATCGGAATAATTGAAGGATATTGTCATGAAACGGCAGATTTGCTATGCCATTCTCGCGTATGCCGCCTGGCTTACTTATCAGGATATCAACGGCACACTGCAGGACACTAACCTTGAAGGCATGCAGCCTCTGCTTCGCCAGGCTGTTGCCCAGCAGGTGGGTGATGCCAAGAGCCTGTCGGCTTATCGCAGCGAGCGAGAAACGGCAACATGTGTTGACCCCTATGCCTGTAACCAGGCAGGGCATAAGTCTCCTGAAAAGGGAGAATGATGGCCTGAGGGTCTATCGGTAACAAACGGCACCCAAGGGTGCCGTTTGTGTTTTTTGCCCCTGCTTTTTCTCGGTGTTTGTCATGCCTTAAAGGGAGTAGCATGGCGTAAACAACCCTTCTCTGGAGACGAATATGATCACGACAGGTCAACCCCTGCCCCCAGGCCAACTGGCTGAACTCACCGCCGATGGCATGGTTAACCATGATGTGCAAAGCCTGTTTGCCGGCAAAAAAGCCGTGGTATTTGCGGTTCCCGGCGCCTTTACCCCTACCTGCTCAGCGGCTCACCTGCCCGGTTATGTGGTGCTGGCCGACGAGATAAAGGCCAAAGGTATCGACTTTATCGCCTGCATTTCCGTGAATGATGCCTTTGTGATGAAGGCCTGGGGTGACGCCCAGAACGCCGCTGAGATTAAGATGCTGGCCGATGGTGATGGCCAGTTTACCCAGGCATTGGGCCTGACCATGGAAACCGGGGCATTTGGCGGCGTGCGTTCACAGCGCTACGCCATGGTGGTAGACAATGGCGTGGTAACCCTACTGAATGTTGAAGCGCCCAAAGCCTTCGAGGTGAGCAAAGCCGAAGTGGTATTGGCCGCTCTGTAAGCCGGGTCTGGCTTAAGCCTGTACCTTGCCGCTCAGCGCCTCCTCAATGGCGGAGACCTGGGTGGCAACTTCGGCGGCAATGGCCTGGCTCTCGTTGACCGCCTGACTCGATTGGGTCAGCAGGGCCGTCATGGCATCGTTAAATGCCTCCAGGCAGCGCATCTGGGCTCTGGCATTGTTCAACCCTTCTTCGGCGGTGCCCGCCATCACTCCTGCATGTTCCCGCACGGCCTCGGCCGCTTCCCAAAGCTGACTGGCTTTTTGTTGCTGTGTTCCCGTGGCTGAGTCTATGCCATCCACCCGCAGCGCCAATTGATCGCTGGCGCCCTTGAGTTCGCCCAGAATATTCTGGATTTCCTTGAGCGAGACCTGGGTGCGCTGGGACAGGCTGCGTACCTCATCGGCCACCACGGCAAAACCGCGTCCCTGCTCACCGGCCCGGGCGGCCTCGATGGCAGCATTGAGGGCCAGCAGATTGGTTTGTTCGGCAATGTTGCCAATCACGTCTATGATGCCCGCCACCTTGCTCACGGAACCATTCAGGCTCAGCAGCGAACCGTTGCAGTCTTCTACCGCGCCTCGGGTTTCCTTGATGGCGCTCAGCATTTCTTCCGCACCCGCCTGACTTTGCGTCATGCGCTCCACCGTGGTGTTGGCGTCGCTGGCCACCCGGGTGGAGTTGTCGCTGACTTCACTGGCCAGCATTCTCAACTCTTCAGTGCGTTCCCGCGCCTGGGTGACAATCTCACCCGTGGCCTCGGCACTGTTGGCCATGTCGGCGATTTGGCGTCTGAGCTGGTCGAGGGTGGCTGAAATTCCGCTGATCCTGTGCCGCTGGGCCTCGTCTTCCACCTCGAAGCGTTGCAACAGACGATTAAAGTGGCCGGCTATCTGGCCGGTTTCACAGCGGCTGCGGACATCCAACTGCTGCCGCTGTCCGGTCTCAGTGAGCTGCATAAAGGCCTGGTTGAGCCGTTTGAGGGGCGTGACTACCCGTCTTTGCTGTATCACCAGATAGAAGAAGGCATAGATGGCCAGTGTCGCTGCCATGGCATAGAGAATGAGCTGCATTTGCTGCTTCAGGTGTTGGCTGCGCTGATACTGTTCGTCAACCATGGTTAACAACAGGCTTTCGGTATCGGCGATGGCAGAGCGCAGTGCCGCCTGGGTCTGTTGGTTGTCGGTCAGCAGCTGGTGGGTATTGTCGATTTCGCGGCGATAGCGGCCGCTGAGACTGTCGAGCTCGGCAATCAGGGCTTCGGCCCTGTCCTGTGCAGGCGGAGGCACTTCGCCGGGCATCAGTGAATCTTCATCTATGGTCTCAAGCAGCCCCAGTAAAGGTGCGTTGCTGAGTGTGGCGCGCCATTGCTCAAGGGAGTCCAGACTCGAATCCAGAATACCCTTCAAACGGGCGTCTCTGTCGATAAGATAACCCTGGGTTTGCTGGGACAGGGCATAAACCAGAGGAGGCAGTTCGGCGGTCAGGGCAAGAAGTTGGCTTGCCTTGTCGGGCGAGCCTGGCAGGCCTTCTCGGGCATAAGCGGCCAATAAGCGGTTAAAGTCGAGCAGCTCCGTCTCGGCGTGGGACAGCAATTGGCGCGGGTTACCGGCCAGTTTGCCTGCTGCGCGGTATTTGCCGTCGAGTTCGCTGCCAAAGGTGCTTAGTCTGTTGGCCAGCGACTCGGCCTGGGAAGGTTCAAATACCGCCAGGGATGAGCTCATTTCGGCCAATTGATGGCGGGCAGCCTCCAAACGGCTGGCATCGCCACTGGTGAGGTATGATTCCAGTAAGCGCCTGACATCGATGACAAAGCTCTGCTGAAGTCGATTGAGTTCGCTGGTTTGAAACTCCAATTGCTGACGCTGATCACTGGTCCACAACAGGGTGGCTGCCATCAGGCTTGCCAGTACCAACAGCAGGGCAGATGCGCCCAGAGACAGGGTCGAGATTTTCATCCAGGTTCACGTTTATGGCCGATTTTCATCAGCTTATGACGATTGGATGACAATTTTATGAAGCCGGCTTACTCCAGCGGTAAAAATACCTGGGCTTTCAGGCCACCTTCTGTGCGGTTGCTGAGCTTCACCTTACCCTGATGTCTGTCGACAATACGTTTGATAATGGCCAGCCCCAGACCGGAGCCCAGACTGCCCCGGGCCATATCGCCCTGGGTAAAGGGTTGAAAAAGTTTGGGAATTTGATCTACCGGAATGCCGGGGCCGTTATCCTCCACGGTCAGCACCAGTGAGGATTTGTCCATCCGGGTCGAGATGCGTATCCAGCCACGCCCGTAGCGGAAGGCGTTTTCCACCAGATTGCCCAGTACCCGTTTGATGGCGATGACCTGAACCGGAATGGGCTTGCAGGGGCCGAGCGCCAGTTCAATCACCCCATCACGTTTGGACTCGGCCTGGGCGTATTCGCTGACCAACTGATTGATATCTGCTTTTTCCCAGACGGCTTCCTGATCCTGACGTATATAGGCGATGAATTGATTGATGATGGCGTTCATGTCATCGATGTCGGCGATGATGCCATCTCTGAGGTAGGCGTCTTCATCCACCATCATTTCAGAGGCAAGACGAATGCGGGTCAGGGGAGTGCGCAGGTCGTGGGAAATCCCTGCCATCATCAATGCCCTGTCCTGTTCCAGCATCCTCATACTGTGGGCCATCTGGTTGAAGGCGTGGGTCACTTCCACAATTTCGCTGGAACCGGCCGGTGGAATGGCTTCGGGGTATTCTCCCCGCGACACATTGATGGCGGCCTTTTGCAATGCCTTGAGGGGCTTGCTCTGACGGCGGGCAAACAGCCAACCACCGGCCACACTGAGCGCACCTATGACCATCAGATACAGGGTCAGCAGCGACATCTCCAGTTCGTTGAAACTCGACAGGGGAACCCGGATCCACACGCTGGGCGCCTGCGGTGGACGGATCCAGATCTGCACTGTCTCACCCTGGGTAATGCGCACTTCGGCGTTGCCGCCGAGGTACTCAGACATTTGATTCGACAGCAACCCGTAGTAAGTGGCGTTGTCTATTCCGGCTTCCCTGGCCTGCTTTTGGTTGAAGACATGCATGCTGTCGTCGCCGACCTTGGCATTGAGGGCATCCACCAGACTGAGGTATTCGCGGCCAATGACCGCTTCTTCGGTAAACAGAAAGTTGATTTGCCGGGCAATGAGCTGGTTGATTTGCTGATAGCTGGGTTTGATGACGTAAAGCGCCACAGAAACATAGGAAAAAAGCTGATTAATCAACAGCAAACAACCGATCAGCATCACGGTTTGACTGAAGGCGCTGCGGGGCAGCAACCGCTGCCACCAGCGAAGTTTCATGGTCAGTCCCCGGGCTTAACGACGGGCGCTGCCGTCGGGGACAAACACATAACCCAGGCCCCACACGGTTTGGATATACCTTGGATTGGCAGGATCTTTTTCAATCAGACGCCGGAGGCGGGACACCTGCACGTCGATGGAGCGCTCCAGTGCCGAGTAATCGCGGCCACGGGCCAGATTCATCAGTTTATCCCGGGAGAGGGGCTCACGTGGGTGAGTCACCAATACCTTGAGGACGGCAAATTCACCGCTGGTGAGCGAAATGGACTCGTCACCCCGGTACATTTCGCGGGTGGCCAGATTGAGATGAAACTCGCCAAACCCCACTTCTTCTTCCTGTTGGGCAGGCGCGCCGGGAATTTCCTGGGTTTGACGGCGCATCACGGCTTTGATGCGGGCCAGCAGTTCCCGTGGGTTAAAGGGTTTGGGCAGGTAGTCGTCGGCGCCCAGTTCCAGGCCGATAATGCGGTCGACTTCATCGCCCTTGGCGGTGAGCATGATGATGGGCAAGGGGCTGCCTGTCTGGCGCAGGCGCCGGCAAATGGACAGGCCATCCTCACCGGGCAGCATCAAGTCCAATACCAGCAAATGAAAATTCTCGCGTTCCAGCAGCCGGTCCATTTGTTCGGCATTGGCGGCTGCTCTGACCTGAAATCCCTGCTCTACCAGATAGCGCTCCAGCAGGGCTCTGAGTCTCATATCATCATCAACGACCAGAATCTTGGAGGTTTCCTGTCCCATGTATCCTTCCCCTCAAATTGGCACGCAAGTTTGCGGAATATTAACCGAAAAAGTGACCGAATATCCTAAATTTAGCCACTTTGTCCACAAAAAGCACCCGGGACTTTGTAACATTCGATAAACGCCTGTGACTGGGTGGGCTACGGCAATAGGGAATGGCATCTGGTTATTTTCGTTAATTATTTTTAAGTTAATTGTGTAGTATGGCTGGTTTCAGCGATTTTACTGGCCCGGACAAAGGAATCTGCGCACCATGAACACAGGGACGACACCAAGACAGATAGGCAACGATCGGGAATATTTTGACGAGTTCATCCAGGATAAACGTGCGTTGCAGGCCTATTTCAAGGCCAATCCGGGGGTGATCTTCAGTGTCTGTTACTTTGCCTGCAGCCTGGCGGGACTGGTGTATATGGCGGTGCTGCACAGCCGGTTTGATATTCCGGTTCTGGCTTATCTTGAGCTGACAGATTTTCTGATGGCCTTTATCGCCAACCCCAGCATCTATATTGCCCTCGCGGGATTTCTCGCTTTTATCGGCCTTGTAACCCGGATCTCCAAGCGCTATCCGCAGTGGTTTATGGCCGTGGATAATCCCCTTTGGTATAACAGCTGGCGGCCCTTCTACAGCATGCGTCTCTACAAGGTCGCAGCGGTATTTTTGGTCACACCGCTGTTTATCTACGCCACAGTCGCAGCATGGCAGGAGGCGAATCGCCTGGAGTCCGGCAAGGCTTTGCGCTACCAGCTGGATTTGAACTATCCACTGACGGTGGCAGGCCATGCCCTGGTGCGGCTCGAGTCTGTTGCCCTCATCAGCGTATCTTCCCGTTTTGCATTCGTATTGGCCGATAACCAGAGCCTCCCCATCACGGTTCCCGTGCACAATATTGCCGCCCTTAAGCGCTTGCCTGCCTTGTCAGAGCGCGATGACACACCTGATGTGAAGGAAAAGTCTGAGGCACAGGTAACGTTGCAAGACCAGGCACAATCAGCAGAAGCTGTACCCAGCCTGCCTGCGGCCAAATCTGTTACCGACGCGGGGCAGTGATAGCGGCTGGCATTCACGCTTTTGCTACAAATCCGGGGGTTTTGCCCGCTTGAGCGATACAGGGCTTGAAAGCCGGGCAAGGTTCTGGAACCCTGTCTCAAGATTTGTTGGCCATCCAAGATATCCATGACAGAAAAAGCCCATCTGATTACCCGCAAGGGCTGGGAAGCTCTGGACAAAGAGCTCAAGTACCTGTGGAAGGAATACCGACCCGAAATCACCCTCAAGGTGCAGGAAGCTGCGGCCCAGGGCGATCGTTCCGAGAACGCCGATTACACCTACAACAAGCGCCTGCTCCGGCAAATAGACAGCCGGGTGCGCTATCTCATCAAACGTCTTGAAGTGCTGAAAATCGTTGATTACTCCCCCCAGCAGGAAGGCAAGGTCTTCTTCGGTGCCTGGGTGGAGCTGGAAAACGATGAAGGTGCTGTGGTGCGCTATCGGATTGTGGGTAAAGACGAGATAGACACCAAGAAAGGCTACATCACCATAGATTCACCCATGGCCCGGGCCCTTATCGGCAAACAGGTGGATGATGAGGTGGTGGTGCAAACCCCTTCGGGACGAAAAGAATGGTTTATCAACGAGATTCGCTATCAACCCTTTGATGGCATGGAAGCTTAGGTCGTCAGCCATTCCAGGCATCAATGACCACCCGGCATGAAACTAAGGGGTGGCCGTGATACTCTTTGGCCACAGCCGATCCTTTCATGTGTTTATTGACACTTAAGACGTACGAGTAAAACAGATGACATCGAATATTGCGCGGATCATAGCCGAGGAACTGAATGTTCGTGAGGCGCAGGTCACTGCAACCATCGCCCTGCTGGATGACGGCGCCACGGTTCCCTTTGTGGCCCGTTACCGTAAAGAAGTGACAGGGGGGCTGGATGACACCCAACTGCGTACTCTGCACAGCCGTCTTGGTTATTTGCGTGAGCTGAACGACCGCCGGGACGTGATCCTCTCCTCCATCGACGCTCAGGGTAAGCTGAGCCCCGAACTCAAGGCCGCTATTCTGGGTGCTGACAGCAAAACCCGCCTTGAAGATCTCTATTTGCCCTACAAACCCAAACGTCGCACCAAGGGACAGATTGCCATTGAAGCCGGTATCGAGCCGCTGGCGAACCTGTTGCTGCAACAGCGGCCTGCAAGCCCCGAGGCGGAAGCCGCCGCCTTTATCAACGCCGAGGCCGGCTTTGCCGACAGCCGCGCCGTGCTAGACGGTGCCCGCTACATTCTGATGGAGCGTTTTGCCGAAGATGCCGAGCTTATTCGCAAGGTGCGTGAACACCTGTCGGGCGTGGCCGTGCTGCAAAGCAAGGTGATTGAAGGCAAAGAAAAAGAAGGTGCCAAATTCCGGGATTACTTTGAACACAGCGAGCTGCTGTCCAGGGTGCCATCCCACAGGGCGCTGGCCATGTTGCGTGGCCGCAATGAGGGTATCCTCAGCCTGAGCATGAATGCTGACCCGGACTCTGAGCCCGGCAGTGGCAGTTACTGCGAGGTTATTATCGCCAACCATCTGGGTTTGACCCTCGGCAACAGCGACGCCGACAAGTGGCTTAAGACAGTGGTCACAGGCACTTGGCGCATCAAGGTCGCACTGCAGATGGAAACCGAGTTTATTTCCCGCTTGCGTGAACAGGCCGAGGACGATGCCATCAAGGTATTTGCCCGTAACCTGCACGATCTGCTGATGGCGGCACCGGCGGGCTCCAAGGCAACCATGGGGCTGGATCCGGGATTGAGAACCGGCGTGAAGGTGGCGGTGGTGAACGACACCGGAAAGCTGGTGGCTCACACCACGATTTTCCCTCACGAGCCTCAAAATCAATGGGACAAGTCCCTGCGTACCCTGGCTAACCTGGTGAGCATGCACAAGGTGGAGCTGATTGCCGTGGGCAATGGCACCGCCTCACGGGAAACCGATAAGCTGGCAGCCGAATTGATTGCCGCCGTAAAAGAGAATCACCCAACACTGACCAAGGTGATGGTGAGCGAAGCGGGCGCGTCTGTGTATTCAGCGTCTGAGCTGGCTGCCAATGAATTCCCCGATTTGGATGTGTCTATTCGCGGCGCCGTGTCCATAGCCCGCCGTTTGCAGGACCCGCTGGCGGAGCTGGTGAAGATTGAGCCCAAGTCCATCGGTGTCGGCCAGTATCAACATGATGTTAGCCAGAGCCAACTGTCTCAGTCGCTGGAAGCCGTGGTTGAAGACTGCGTAAACAGCGTGGGTGTGGACGTGAACATGGCCTCTGTGCCCCTGCTAAGCCAGGTGTCCGGCCTGAACAAGACCCTCGCCAGGAATCTGGTGGACTACCGTGATGAACATGGTCAGTTCAAGAGCCGCAAAGAGTTGCTCAAGGTGCCGAGACTGGGTCCCAAGGCCTTTGAGCAGGCCGCCGGCTTCTTGCGTATCCGGGAAGGTGATAACCCACTCGATGCGTCGGCAGTGCACCCCGAGGCCTATTCTCTGGTGGAAGGTATCGCCCAAACCCGCGCAGTGCCGCTGGCCAATCTGATTGGTAACACCGAGCTTATCCGCTCCCTGAAAGCTGAAGATTTTGTGACTGACGCCTTTGGTTTACCCACGGTGACCGACATCCTCACGGAACTGGACAAACCCGGCCGCGACCCCCGTGGTGAGTTCAAGACGGCGCATTTTAAAGAGGGGGTGACTGAAATTCGTGACCTCCAATTGGAGATGATCCTCGAAGGCGTGGTGACCAACGTGACCAACTTCGGTGCCTTTGTGGATGTGGGCGTGCATCAGGACGGTCTGGTACACATCTCTTCGCTGTCGGACAAGTTTGTCAGCGACCCCCATACCGTGGTGAAAGCCGGTGATGTGGTGAAGGTGAAAGTGATGGAAGTGGACGTTGAGCGCAAGCGCATCGGCCTGTCGATGCGACTCGATGAGAAACCTCAACCAGCGCAGGCCGGCAAGGGTAAGAGCGCGCCAGCTGCCAGAGCAACCCAGCCCAAGGGCGCCAAGCCACAGTCCAAACCCCAGAAGCCGCAGGCCATCAATGCCGCCATGGGCAATGCGTTTGCGGACGCTTTCGCTAAATTGAAAAAGTAAGCATTAGCTTCAATCCATAAAAAACGCGGCTCTGGCCGCGTTTTTTGTTCTTTGCGATCAAATCGAAAAATTGTGTGAATCTTTTACAGGCTTTTGTTGTCGAACTGTATCATGCAACCTGCGTATGACACACCGCCAATAAGAGCGGGAATTTGGAGTAACACAATGACAAGCACAAAACCGCCACAAAGCATCTGGCGGATGATAGCTATTTTTGGCCTGGTGGCCATGGTTGCCCTGACGGCAAGTCGGATTGGACTTGGTCTGTGGCAGAGTGACAGGGTTACAGCGGCTGAGGGATGGACCCACATGTTGCTGCAGGGGGCGCGGGTCGATTTGGCGACCCTGTGTTGGCTGTGGGGCATTGCCGCCCTGGGCACAGTGATTTTTGCCGGTAATCACGCCATAGGTCGTGTGTGGCTGGTGCTGCTCAGAGCCTGGCTGGTGCTTGGTTTGTGGCTGATGCTGTTCCTTGAACTTTCCACACCTTCTTTCATCGAGGAATACGGCATTCGCCCCAATCGCCTCTATGTGGAATACCTGATTTATCCCAAAGAAGTGTTGTCCATGCTCTGGAGTGGCAGACCCCTGGAGTTGGTGTTTGGCCTGCTGGCCTCCGCCGGCATTCTGATGGGGGGCTGGCATTTATCCGGGCGTCTTTCCCGGCACCTGGTTTATCCGCGTTGGTACTGGCGGCCGGTGTTTGCACTCCTGGTGATTGCAGTCACCCTGATGGGCGCGCGTTCTACCCTGGGACACAGGCCACTGAATCCGGCCATGGTGGCCTTTTGTGACGATCCTCTGGTGAATTCGCTCACGGTGAATTCGGCCTATTCACTGGTGTTTGCCATTACCCAAATGGGCCAGGAAGAAAACGCCGCCAAAATGTATGGTCAATTGACGGACGAAGAAATTATCGCCGCTGTGCGTGAAGACAGCGGCAGAACTGCCGAGAGTTTCGTTTCAGACACTTTGCCAAGCCTGTCGGACAATCCGGCCTCTTATCAGGGAAAACCCCGCAATCTGGTGATCATTTTGCAGGAAAGCCTTGGGGCCCGCTTCGTGGGCAGTCTTGGCGGTTTGCCGCTAACCCCAAATCTTGATGCTCTCTCAGAGGAAGGCTGGTACTTCGATAATCTCTTTGCCACGGGCACCCGCTCGGTGCGTGGCATCGAGGCCGTGACTACGGGCTTTACCCCTACTCCCGCCAGGGCCGTGGTCAAACTGGGCAAGAGCCAGCATGGCTTTTTCACCATCGCAGACTTCTTACGCCGTAAGGGCTACGACACCTCATTCATCTACGGCGGCGAGAGCCACTTTGACAATATGCGCAGCTTTTTCCTGGGCAATGGCTTTGGCCGTATTGTCGACCAGGATGACTACCAGGATCCGGCCTTCGTGGGCAGCTGGGGAGTCTCGGATGAAGATTTGATGCGCCGCGCCGACAGTGAATTCAAGCGCATGCATCAACAGGGTACGCCTTTCTTCAGTCTGGTGTTCAGCTCGAGCAATCACGATCCCTTCGAGTTTCCCGACGATCGCATCGAACTCTATGAGCAGCCAAAGCAAACCCGTAATAACGCTGCCAAGTATGCCGATTTCGCCATTGGTGAATTCTTCAAGCTCGCCAAAAATGCCGAGTATTGGAAAGACACGGTATTTTTGGTGGTGGCGGATCACGACAGTCGTGTAGGCGGTGCCAATCTGGTGCCGGTGAATCGTTTCCGCATTCCGGGGCTTATCATTGCAGATGGCGTCGCGCCGAAGCGCGACACGCGAGTCGTGAGCCAAATCGATCTGGCCCCGACCCTGTTATCGCTTATCGGTGCTTCCGGCCGCTACCCCATGCTGGGGAAAGATCTGACCCGGATGCCAGATGACTGGCCGGGGCGGGCGCTGATGCAGTACGACAAGAACTTTGCCTATATGCGCGGTCAGGATTTGGTGATCCTGCAGCCCGAGCGAGAGCCAGAGGGTTTTACCTACCAGGCTGAGAATGGTAGCTTGCTGCCAAGCCCGCAGCCCAAGAGTATGCAAAAAACCGCATTGGCATGGGCACTGTGGGGCAGCCTTGCCTATCAGAAGGGGTTATTCAGGCAGGAGTGATCACACCCAGGCAGAGAGAGTGCTGTCTGCCTGGGGCTCGCTGGTGTGATGATAAAAGCTGTCAACGTGGGATGCGATGGCGCGATAAAAGCTGTCGGGTCGCCCGGCCTCAGGATATGCCGTCTTGCTCCCCATTGGGTGCCTCGGCTCCTGCGTCTGGCTTTTTACCCTGAGGTCGCCGCGACTGAGTGCTGCGGCGGTTTTGGCGGGACGTTTCAGCGGCCGCGGCAATGCCTGCTGTGATTGCTGCTCGGCGTCCTTATGCTGTTGCTGCTGGTGTTGTTGCTGGTGCCTTTCTTCTACCCGTTTTTGCAGCTTGGCCTGAACCTGAGGCTCGTCGGCAGTGCGCTCGTTTTGCGGATTAAAGGCCCTTTCTTCGTGCCCCTTGGTCAGCTGGGGTGGCGGCACTATGGGCGGGCGCTGCTGGTTTTCTGCCCGAGCGCTGTCCGTCGCAACATTGGTAGTTGCTAAGGGCACTTGAGGGTAGTTGGTCACAACCAGCATGGCGCACTCCAAAAATAGGCTGGTTAAATAATAACCTCTTGTGAAGGCGGATTAAAGCCGGGAGAGCCAGTCTTTCACACCGGTCACAAATTCTGTGGGGTGGGAAAAGAACGGGGCATGGGACGCTTTGGCGATCATCAGGTCCTCGCAGGCGCCGGCCGGGCTTGGCATGGCCGGCATGACCCGTTTGGGCACAAGTCCATCGAGGCGCCCCCACACCCTCAACCAGGGCTGACTGAGGTTGGTCAGCTCAGGGCGTAAATCCACGTCTTTCAGCATGGTCAGTCCCTGATCCAGCGCCGCTTGTTGCGGCAGGGGGCGTGACAGAACCAGATCCCGCAGGCGTTTGATATCTTCCCTTGCCGTATCGCTGCCCATGGCCTGAATAGCGAGAAATCGCTCTATGGTTTTGGCCAGATCTTTGCCAAGTTCTGCGCCAAATTGTGATAGCACCTGAGGTGGAATGCCGGGCCAGCTTTCGTCATCCCGGGCCATAAAGCAGGGGGATGAGGCTATCGTTATCAGCGCATTTACCCTGTCGGGATAACGCAGCGCGGCTCTGGTCGCCACCAGGCCGCCGAGTGACCAGCCAGCAAGTACCATCTGCTCTGGCAGCGCCTGCATCAGGGTATCGACCCAATGATCAAGTGTGTCACCCGCCATCGTGCTATGACCGAATCCCGGCAAGTCAGGACAGTGCAGCCTATACTCCGGAAAGGCACCCTTGAGGGGCGTGAACACTGCCGCGTTCATGCCCCAGCCATGGAGAATAACCAGGTTTTTACCCGTGCCATGGGTGTCGATATGGATATGTGCCTGTGAACCTTGTGTCACTTGAGCCTCTTGTCAGGGATGATGCCATGGATGAAGTATCCGTGTGGCGCCGTGCATGGACGTATGTCGTTACCACATTGGCGCAGAGTTTACCCAACCGCTGCCTGCTGTGCCACCAATCGATAACCGAAGGCACCGGTGTATGCAGCCTGTGCCTGCAACGCTGTTTGTATCGCGGTCCGGTATGCCTGGGGTGTGGTCGAAGTCTGGTCAATGACGGCGCCTTTTGTGGCGCCTGTCGGGTAATGGGGGCACTGCCGGTTATTGCACCCTGCAGCTACCATCAGGGCTTGGGAGCGAGTATTGCCGCCATCAAATACCAGGGGCAATTTGCGGCGATGGATGTTTTGTGCCGTGCCCTGATGACCAGAGTGACTCAACTGGCAGAGGAAGGCGAAATCCCCCCGGTCTCATTACTCCTGCCTGTACCCCTTCACCCCAAACGTCTGAAAACCCGCGGCTTTAATCAGGCCTATGAAATTGCGCTCTTGCTTTCCAAACTCAGTGGTATTCCCCTGTGCGATGACCTGTTACAGCGACGACGTGATACTCAGCCGCAGGCGGGCCTTACCGGTAAGGCGAGGCGTAAAAACTTGTTGGGCGCTTTCGAGCTCACAGGAAGCTGTCGCCAGGGCTCGGTGGCCTTGGTGGACGATGTGGTGACCACCGGCAGTACCGCCAATGAAATCGCCGCCTTGTTGCAGCAACAGGGCGTGAGCGTGCAGGTATGGTGTCTTGCCCGGGCAGAGGCGCCCGGGCTGCTGGATACACTCGGTTAGCGGCTCATGGCCGCCGGTAACAGGTAAAGTGCATTGGCATAGATTTTTTCTGTTCCGAGCCAGATGTTGCGAAACAGCAGGTTATCGGTTGCACCTACCACGACGCCCCTGCCCTTGGGCTCGGCCAACAGGGCATTGCTCAGGCCGAATGCCCTTTGGTATTCCCCGGAGAGGTAGCCGGATACCAGCGGGTTTTGTGGGTAGCGTGCGGCGATAACGAAGGGCTCGCCGGTGTCCGATAAACCCAGCACTTCATTCTTCATCACGGGCACTGTGGCTGAGGGAATGCCGAACGCCAGCGGATGGGCCGGATCCAGTTGCCAGTTGAGTATGGCACCGCCAATGGCCTGGCGAGCGCGCAGGGCATCCTTTTCATCGTAACCAAGCCCTGTGGTGGCAAACTGTTGTTTGTAGAAACCCTCTTCCAAAACTGTGTTTCTGAGCAAGGTGCGTTTGTTGAGCCAAGTGAGAGCGCGCTTCTGGGCTACAATCACGCCTCCCTGTTCGACAAATTCACTGAGCTTGCGGGCGAGTGCGTCGTCCAGGTGGTCATAATTACCGTCTGCCAGCAGTAAATGGGTGTAGCGTTCGAGATTGACCCTGGCGAGTCTGTCTGAGTCAACCAGTGTCACTCCCTGCTTAATCTCAATATCCAAATAGTGCCAGATTTCTCCCACCTCGGTGGCGTCAGTACCACGGCCGCTCACCAATAGGGCTTTTACCGGTTTGAGGGGCACAAAATCACCACTGCCAAGATCAATCCCCGTGGCGGAAGCGAATGAGCTCACCGGAACCAGGTTGACCTCAAATTGCCCGGCGAGGTTGGTAAGATAAGGCAGCAGTGTTTCCTGTGTCATTTGCTTCTGGGCAGTGCTTATCATCAGGGTGCCGGCTGCAAAGGGGCGGTCGCTTGCCACGGGCGTGAAAGGTTTGACCGATGCCCTGACCGCAATACCATCCCGGTGAAGCTGCGCCAACAAAGGCGCAGCACCGCTCTGCTGCCAATCCACCAGCAGGGCAACCGTATCCTCTGCCGGCGCTTGCTGCTGAAACACTGGGGCATCCGGGCTTATCTCGTTCGCCCCGGGGCGGAAGTTTTCCACGATGACCAGATTGAAGGCGCTGCCCAAATCCCAGCCGCTGACATCGTAAAAAGTGGGATCTTCAAAACGGGTACGTCGCTCGAACAGAGCTTCCACCAAAACAGACTGGGATTGTTCGGTAGGGATAAACAAACTGTCTGAAGAGCTGAAGATTTGTTTGCCTTCTTTCACATCCTGCGCGAGATAACGATAAACCACCCCGTGCTGACTTAAGAGATCGGCCAATAGGAGCAGTCGCTGCCTGTCGCCCTGAGTTGAGATCAGACGGCCCTGTTTACCCGGTTTTCCCTTGCCGGCGTAAAAGTCGGTTTGAAAACCGATGAGCTCCTGACGCAGTTGGAAGGCGCCTTTGAGAGCTGCCAGCGAGGTGGTTAACTGATTGTCGATGGCCTTGGCGAGGCTGATGCCACCGTATTGTGAGTCCTGTACCTGGCCGCGGGCACTGGCCTGTTCGAACAATACCCCAATGGCACCATTGATGTCTGGATAGGTGGAGCCTTTGCCATAGAAGAAGTCATCAAATCCCTGACGGCTGAAGTAGGCTTGCTGTTTGGCATCCAGTGCCTGACGATAAAAATTGGCCAACTTATCGGTAAGTTGCTGGTTACGTTTCTCTGTTAGTGGGTGGGTGCGCTCTGGGACGCCTGGCTGGAAAAAATAGCTTTGGTTGTGACCCATTTCGTGGAAATCTCCCACGTACTGGGGCTGCCATTTATGGAGCAATGCGACCCGGCCGCGGCTCTCGGGATGGCGCAAAAAAAGCCAGTCACGGTTGAGGTCGGCCAGAAAATGGTTATAGCGCCCGGCAGGCCAGTTTTGGTTATGTTCCTTGTGGTTTTCATCTGCCACTGGCACCGCTATCCCGCGGTAGCTGTTCGACCAGTTGGCGAAACGGTCGAGCCCATCGGGGTTTTGACTGGGGGTGATAAGCACCACACTGCTATCGAGCAGCTCGGTAATCCAGCTTTCCTGGCTATGCGCCAACTGCTCTGCCAGGGCCAGGGCTGCATGGGCCCCGCTGGCTTCATCGCCATGAATCGAATATGCCAGCCATATCACCAAAAGCGGCTGTGCTTTTCCCTGTTTGACCATGGCTCTGTCGGCCAGAATCTCATCGAGCCTGGCCTGATTGGTGGGTGAAGTTATCACCGCTGTCAGCTGCCTGCGTCTTTCATGGCTGTAACCTGTGGTTTCCAGTGAAACTCTGGGATTTTCTGCAGCCAACTTCTCCAGAAAGCCGTTCACCTGGTCGTGCCTGACATGCCATTCACCGAGGGGATAACCAAGGTAGGCCTCCAACGAGGTGGCATGGGTGATGGGGGGGAGTGAGAGGCATACACAGCAACACAGTGCTCGTCCAAGGGAAGCAAAAACCGACGGAAATGACATGTTCTACTCTTTATTATCTTTTTGTATTGCTGAACAAATTAGCAGTTTGTTGATTCATTGACCACCAAGGCTTACCTATCTTGGGATGCGTACAATGAGATCCACACGACAAAATTCCTGAGTGCCATTTGAGCCGGGGCTACAATCTGGTGTCTTTACGGAGTATCATAGCCGGTAATTCTTAGTAATTTACTCAGGTTTCCCTGATGGAGCGCTCTACATGATTACCATTTCCGAAGCGGCTCAGGCCCACTTTGTGAAGCTGCTGGCCGATCAACCAGAAGGTACCAACATCCGCGTATTTGTGATTAGTCCTGGTACTGCCCAGGCGGAATGCGGTGTGTCCTATTGTCCGCCAGATGCCGTGGAAGATGATGACATTGAACTGGAGTTCAACGGTTTCAATGCCATGGTTGATGAGAAAAGCGCTCCTTTCCTGGAAGATGCCAGCATAGACTTGGTGTCTGATCAGCTGGGCTCACAGCTCACGCTCAAGGCGCCCAATGCCAAAATGCGCAAGGTGTCGGCGGATGCGTCTCTGGTTGAGCGTATCGAATACGTTATTCAGGCGGAAATCAACCCACAGTTGGCCAGTCACGGCGGTAACATTCTGCTGGTGGAAGTCACCGATGATGGCGTGGCCGTTATCCAGTTTGGTGGTGGTTGTAATGGTTGCTCCATGGTGGATGTCACCCTGAAAGATGGTATCGAGAAGCAGCTGCTGGACATGTTCCCCGGTGAACTGACCGAAGTGCGCGACGCCACAGAGCACCAACACGGTTCTCACTCTTATCAGTGATGCCTGAATAAAAAACGCGGCCTGATGGCCGCGTTTTTTATTCTATATTCAATGAGTAAATCAGTGGCGCCACGTTGAGCCACCGGTAACTGGTTCAGGAAAGAAAGCCTTGGCGATGGCGCACAAAATGCCAACCCAGACTGAGGCTGCGGCACAGCATAAAGCCACTCATGGCGAGCCAGAGTGCATGGTTACCCCAATCGGCAAATCCCCACCAGAGTGGAAAAAATACCCCAAGGGTTGCAAGCAGCATACTGTTTCTCATCACCCTTCCCTGGGTGGCGCCAATATACACCCCATCAAACAGGTAGGAGCCAAAGGCCAGTAACGGCATGGCAATTAGCCAGGGAAGAAAGCTATTGGCGAGCTGCTGGACAGGCGCAATGTCGGTCATTACAGTCGTCAGCCACTCGCCCCACAGGGCAAATCCACCACTGAACAGGCAGGCAAAGATTGCTGACCAACCAAAGGCCAGAGCCACAGCCTTATCGAGAGCCACAGGGTCGCTTCGCCCAACGGCAGCGCCGGTTTCAGCCTCGGCATAGTAGGCGAGGCCATCGAGTGCGTAGGATGTGAGCATCAAAAAATTCAGCAGCACAGCGTTGGCGGCCACTGTGTTGTCACCCAGACCGGCGCCCTTGAAGGTCATAAAGGCAAAAGTAGCTTGCAGGCAGAGGCTGCGCACAAAGATATCCCGGTTCAGTCTGAGGAGCTGTGCCAGATTGGCCAGAATGTCACGCAGCATCGGGGATGGGCAGTCAAGCGCTCGCCAGGCTTTGGCGGTAAAAAATACGGCGATGGAAAAGGCGCACAGTTCGGCCATGACAGATGCAAGGGCGGCGCCTTTAACACCCCAGCCAAAGCCAAACACAAACAGGAAATCCAGCACGATATTGACCAGATTGGCCAGGATAAGCTGCCACATCGCTACCCTGGGTTGTTGTCTGCCAAGAAGCCAGCCCAGCATGACCAGATTGGCCAGCGCCAGTGGCAGAGACCAGATACGGATGGCAAAGTAATCCCGGCAATGCAGCAGTACTGCCGCACTGGCATCGGACCAGCCAAGCAGGATGTCGAGCATGACATCTTGCACCAGCAACACCAATACCCCGGCGCCGAGCGCCAGAGTAAGCCCTTGCAGCAGAATTCTTTTTTGGGCCTCACCATGGCCGCTGCCCCAAGCCTGGGCAGTCAGGCCCGTGGTGGCCATCCGCAGAAACCCCAGTAACCAGACTATCAAGGTGAACAGTGTTGACCCCAGAGCCACGGCACCCAAATAATAGGCCTCACTCAGGTGCCCCATGATGGCGGTATCGACCAGTCCGAGCAGCGGCACGGTAATATTGGACAGCATCATAGGCAGCGCCAACGCCCACAGGCGTTGATGGGCAGACCAGGTCGATGGGAATAAATTCACAATTTTAATCAGAGAGTTCCTCTACATGCATAAGGTGTTGTTGTTTATATGCGGTTTGTTTTCCAGCCTGGCTCAGGCGGCGGTGGTGCTCCAGTATCATCATGTTTCTGATACTTCCCCCCGGGTAACCAGTGTGACGCCCGCCGAGTTTCGCAGCCATATGGACTTTTTGGCGAAAAATGGCTTTGAGGTTGTGCCCCTGGTCGACTTGGTCGCTCAGGTCAAGCGCGGTGAAATGCCACCGCTGAGGGCTGTGGCTATCAGTTTTGATGATGGTTATCAGAACATTGCCGACAATGCTGTCCCTATCTTAAAGGAATACGGATTTCCCTACACATTGTTTGTCTCTATGGAGCCTATGGTGGAAGGCCACAAGGGGATGATGAGTGAGGCGACGCTTAAACAGTTGGCAGCAGAAGGCGCCGAGATTGCCAATCACAGTTACGACCACAGCCATCTGGTGCGCCGGTTGGAAGGCGAGGACGAAGCCGCCTGGCTCTTGCGTATCAAGACTCAACTCTTGCAAACCGAGGCTGCACTGACCCGTATCCGTGGCGAAGCAGCACAACCCATGCTGGCTTACCCCTTCGGCGAATATAACGCTGCGCTGCAGTCGTTGATTCAGGAACTTGGTATGGTGGCATTCGGCCAGCAATCCGGCGCGCTTGGGAAGTACAGCGTACTCACTGCCATGCCGAGATTTCCCGTTGGCGGGCGTTACGCGAGTTTGGAGACACTGAAAGAAAAGCTGTACAGCCTGCCCATGCCTGTGGCGGCCATATCACCGGAAGACCCTCTGTTATTGCAGGACTGGCAACCGCGTCTGAGAGTCACCCTGGCGGAAGTGGCCGATATCAATAAAGCCGGGATGCGATGTTTTTTACCGAATCAGGAAGCCGTTTCACCACGCTGGCTGGGGGAGTTCAGTTTTGACGTGCAGGCGAGCAAACCCTTGCCGCCGGGGCGTTCGCGCTATAACTGCACGGCCCCGTCTAAAACGCAAAAAGGATTCTATTGGTTTTCCCAGGCCTGGCTCAGGCCCAACAAAGATGGCAGCTGGCCAAAAGAGCCCTAATCTGACTTGAGCAAGTTGAGCAGCTTGGGTGCAATCTTATCCAGATGCAGCTGCTCACATACCGCGCCAAGTTCAACAGAACTCCCCGGCATACCCCATACGACACTGCTGTCTTCATCCTGGGCTATGGTGTAGGCGCCTTGCTCCCGCATGTGCAGCAGCCCCTGGGCGCCGTCTCGTCCCATGCCGGTGAGAATGACCCCCACTGCCGCCCTGCCGGCGACCTCGGCGACACTGTGAAACAGCACATCCACTGAGGGTTTATGGCGGTTCACAGGGTCAGTATCCAAAATGGCAGTGCGAAAATGGGCGCCCACCCGGCGAATGATCAGATGGGCGTGGCCCGGTGCTATATACACGGTGCCGACTTTCAATTGTTCATTGCCCATAGCCTCAACCACTTGCATTTGTGAGTTCAGGTCGAGACGCTTGGCAAAGGATGCACTGAACGCGGCGGGTATGTGTTGGGCGATAACCACCGGCGGGAAATTTGCCGGCAGCCTTGAGATAAGTCGTTGAATGGCCTCTGTGCCACCGGTAGAGGCGCCGATGGCAATCACGCGATTTTTCAGCTTACCTGGGCACTCAGACTCAGGTGGCGGGGCGGTCAGGGCCCTTACCCGGCTAACGGCAGCCTGACGGACTTTTTCCAGCAGTTCATCCTGATAGTCGAGCAGCTTGTTGGTCAGGTCGTGTTTGGGTTTACTGATAAAGTCCACGGCCCCTAGCGACAGGGCCTCCAGGGTCACGGCCGCGCCCTTTTCGGTGAGCGTTGAAATCATGATGACAGGCATGGGGCGCAGCTTCATCAGATTACGCAAAAACGCGATACCGTCCATGCGGGGCATTTCAATGTCCAGGGTCAGGACATCCGGGTTAAGCTCCTTTATCATGTCCCTGGCCTGATAGGGATCTTCTGCACAGCCCACCACATCGATGTCTTCGGCCTGAGCCAGCATATGGCTCAGTAACTGCCTGACCAAGGCAGAGTCATCGACGATAAGCACTCTTATCATGTTCTCTCCCTTTTACGTTTCAGTTCTGCCCGCCACTCTGGGTTTGTATATGGTCTGACCGATAAGATCAAAATCGTCGGAAATCAGGTGCAGGGTTTCCGAGTGGCCGATAAAGAGATACCCGTCATCGCTGAGCAACTGCCTGAATTTATGAATGATTTTCTTCTTTGTTGGATTGTCGAAATAAATGAGCACATTACGGCAAAAAATGGCATCGAAGGGGCCTTGCATAGGCCAGCTTTCCAGCAGGTTGAGTTGGCGGAAGAACACCAGATCCCGAACAGATTCCTTCACTCTGGCCATGCCTCCCTGGGCTGAAAAGTACTGTTCCGCCAGCGCCGGAGGCAAGTTTTCGAGGGTTTCAGGCGGATAGATACCAGCCTCGGCTTTGGTTAATACATTGGTATCGAGATCCGTGGCCAATATTTTAAGATCCCACTGAATTCGCGAGAAAAAGGGTTCCAACGTCATGGCTATTGAATAGGGTTCCTCTCCCGTTGAGCAGGCTGACGACCAGACCCGTAACCTGCGACTGCGCCTTTGCTGCCATTTTGGCACCAGATGATCCCGCAAATAGTGAAAGTGGTGTTTCTCACGAAAGAATGCCGTGAGGTTGGTGGTCAGGGCGTTGATAAAGTGGCTCATTTCATCCTGCTCCTGCTGCAGGTAACCACAATATTCAGAGAAAGAGCACATCCGCAGCGCTCGCAGCCGACGGCAAAGACGGGAGTACACCATATGGCGTTTCCGCTCGGGTAATACAATGCCGGTTTGGTTGTAGGCCAGTTCCCGGATGAACTCAAAGTCCTTTTGAGTCATCGGAAACTCCCGTTCGGATGTGAATTCCAAAGCGCCTCCTTGGGCTGCCAGAAGCATCGCTGACAAGAAGGGGCTCTGACGAGCCCCTGTAGGGAAATCAGGTCAGAACTCGTGCCATTCTTCTTTACTGGCCTTAAACTTGGTCTGTCGCTTTTCGCCGCCAGACACCAGTGCCAGTGGCGCGGCTGACGATGCCTGCACATCGGTTCTGAAGAACCCGAGTTGGCGTCGCATATTGCGGGCCTGCTCGGCCATGGCATCCCCGGCGGCAGAGACTTCTTCCACCAGCGCCGCGTTTTGCTGGGTCATCTCATCCATTTGAGACACAGCTTTATTCACTTCCTGAATGCCCGATGCCTGCTGTTCCGCTGCAACACTGATTTCATTAATCATTTCAGCCACTTTGGATACCGCATGTACGATTTCCTGCAGGGTATTACCGGACTGGTTCACCAAAGAGGTGCCATCATTCACCTTGTTCACACTGTCGCGGATAAGCTCTTTAATCTCTTTGGCTGCCCCCGCTGAGCGCTGGGCAAGATTACGGACTTCACCCGCTACCACGGCAAAGCCGCGGCCCTGTTCACCGGCGCGGGCGGCTTCTACCGCTGCGTTCAGCGCCAACAGGTTGGTTTGGAAGGCGATTTCGTCGATAACGCCTATGATGTCAGCGATTCGCTTACTGGATTCGTTGATGGCCTCCATGGCGGTTACCGCCTGCTTGACCACTTTGCCGCCATGGTCGGCCTTGGTGGAGGCTTCTTTGGCGAGAGTGTTGGCGAGAGTCGCGTTTTCCGCGCTTTGTTTTACCGTCGCCGTCATCTGTTCCATGCTGGAGGCCGTTTCTTCCAGTGAGGCCGCTTGCTCTTCGGTGCGCTGGCTCAAATCGGCGTTACCCTGGGCAATTTCTTCGGCGCCCGAGGTCACGGTATTGGCCGATTCGCTGATGCCACCCAGGACTTCGGTCAGGCGGCTGACGGTGGCATTGGCGTCGGCTTTGAGCTTGCCGAACTGGCCCTGATATTCGCCGTTGATCTTGCGGGTTAAGTCACCCTTAGCCAAGCCGTCAAACATATCAACAACATCGGAAATAACGTTATCGGCAATGCCGACAAGGCTGTTCAGGCCGTTGGAGAGATTGAGGAAGAAACCTTCTTTATCATGGGTGGCAATACGCTGCGATAAATCCCCTGCGTTGGCCGCCGCAATGATGCCGTCAATCTCGTGTTCGATGGCTGTTTCGGCGGTACGGTCTGCCCATTCAACCACTGTCCCTATGCGGGTACCGTCGGTGTCATTAATGGGGTTGGCGATAATCCTGAAGGTGCGGCCGCCCACCTTGAGCTGACTGGTATAAGTGCTGGTGAGGTTGGCAAGCAGATTACGTTGGTGGGCCGGATTTTTATGGAACACATCTATGTTGGCGCCCATCAGCTTATTGCTGTTGAAATTGGGCAGATCCCTGACGATGTCGGCCTGGGCAATGCTGAACATTTTTTTAACAGCATCATTGAGATAGATGATGTTGCAGTCAGCATCCGCCACCATGGTGTTGGAGGATACACTGTCCAGTGCCTGACGGATGCGTGCGTTTTCGGCGGCAAGCGCACGCTCTTTTTCTTCCTTGGCCAGTTGCGCGGTAATGTCACGCCACTCGACTACTGTGGCGGTACGTTTGCCGTTGTCGAATACGGGGGTGGCAATCAGGTCAAATGTCAGCCCAGCCACCTTGATACGGGCTTGATAAGAGCTGGTAAGCTTGGCCAGCAGCTGGCGTTGATGCTCGGGATGCTTGTGGAAGATATCTATGTTGGTGCCCATCAGGGTCGACACATCGAAACGGCTGATGGATTCGCGCAGTTTTTCCTCGTTACCGGTCAACATGGCTTTGAGGGAATGATTGAAGTAAATGATGTTGTTATTTTCATCGGCCATCATCACGTTGGCCTGACACACATCCAATGCCTGCTTGATGCGGTTGGTTTCACGGATGAGTTTTTCTTCGGCTTGTTGACGTGCCAGTGACTCGGTTAAATCCTGCCATTCCACCACGGTGGCGATTCGTTGATGCTGTTCATCGAACACTGGTGATGCTATCAGGCTGAAGGTGCGGGTACCGACTTTGATTTTGGCAGAGTAGGTGGACTTTAATCCGGCAATCAGACGACGTTGATGGGAAGGCTCGCGGTGGAAGCTATCCATATTGGCGCCCAGCAGACGGCTCACATCAAAGTTGGGTAATTCCTTGCGGATATCTGCCTCGGCATCGCTGAGGGTGCTTCTGAGGGAGTCGTTAAAGTAGAGGATTTCACCTTCGGGATCGGCCAGCATCACATTGGCCTGACACATATCCAGCGCCTTGAGGGTAGCCCGTCCTTTTTGCTGCTCGTCCCAGAAGGTGGCAAATTCTTCAGAAAAATCCTGCCATCCCGGAATATCGTAACTCCCAAGCTTTGGCCTGGTATTGCTTCGCAATGCCGTACGTATTTCCGCCAGTGCCTCTGCAACCCGAGGGCCGCCCTGGCTTAAACCAATCCCCAGTACTACCAGCGCCAATACTAGAGCTGCACTGACCATGTTGCCGGATTGCCCCATCAGGCTGAGTACCAAAGAAACGGCAACTATCACCATGCCGCCCAAGGTAAATGGGGCTGGCCCCATCAGCTTTTTATTGCCTGCGTCCATGTTGATTCCTCTTGCTTTAGTGTCCATTTCAGGCAGTCATTACCTGAGATTGTTGTTCGAGATTGCCGATGATCCTGTTCAGAGTCTCGGGATCCGGCAAGATGGCAGAGCCAAGCAACCGGTTGATCTCAAGCAGAATGACCATCTTGTCCTGTACATTTGCCAGCCCCTTGATGAATCGCAGATCTGTTCCGTGACCAAAGTCCGGCGCCCTGCGGATTTCTTCTTCTTCGATGCTGAAAACGTCTGATACGGCATCTACCACTATGCCAATCACCTTTTGTGTTTCATCCATGGTCACCTTGACCACGATCACCACTGTAGTTGCGCCATATTCAAGGGTCTTGATACCAAATTTTTGGCGCAAATCTATGATGGGGACTATGGTGCCACGCAGGTTAATAACGCCCTTCACATAGTCGGGGGCATTGGGCAGCACTGTGGTGGGCTCCCAGCCTCGAATTTCCTGTACCGAGAGGATATCCACCCCGTATTCTTCGTTGGCCATAATGAAGCTCAGATACTGTTGATTACCCTGCTTGACCTGTTCGATGGAAATGTCAGCCATATCGAATCTTCCTTTTACGCGGCGTGTTCATTGCTGCTGCCAATGCCGGCCAATTTGACCAGTCCGGCGACGTCTATGATGAGGGCGACTGTGCCGTCGCCCAGTATGGTGGCGCCGGAAATCCCCGGAATACGGGTGTAGTTTTCCTCCAGGCTCTTAATCACCACCTGTTGCTGCGCCAGCAGTTCGTCCACCAGCAAGCCGGTTTTTTCATTGTTGTGATCCACCACCATCACCAGGCCGTCTTTGATTTCGCGGGCGTCGGCATCGTGGTTGAATTCGCGGTACATCTTGATCACCGGCAAGTATTCATCCCGCAGACGAATAAGCTCATGCCCATCGGACAGCCGATTAATGCGGTTGGTGGGCACCTGCAGCGATTCGTAAATAGACACGAGGGGCACCACGTAAATGTGTTTGCCAATTCGGACGAGCTGGCCGTCGAGGATGGCCAGTGTCAGAGGGAGCCGAATAGTAAAGCGGCTGCCTTTGCCTGCGTCGGACTTAAGTTCGATGGATCCGTTAAGTTCATGAATATTCCGTTTGACCACATCCATGCCCACACCGCGGCCAGAGAGATCCGATACGGCATCGGCGGTGGAAAATCCGGGTTTGAATATCAGCTGATGTATGGCGTCTTCCGACAGTTCCTCGTCGGGACCAACCAGACCTTTCTGGCGGGCTTTTTGGAGGATCTTGCCAGTGTTCAGCCCGGCGCCATCATCCGCTATTTCTATGATGATGCAGCCGCCCTGATGGTAGGCATTGAGCATGATGGTGCCGGTTTCAGGCTTGCCCTGTGCCAGCCTGACTTCCGGAGATTCCAGTCCATGGTCGAGTGAATTGCGCACCAGATGGACCATGGGGTCGACAATCTTTTCCAGCACGGTTTTATCCAGCTCTGTGTCTTCACCCTTGAGGATGAGCTCTACTTTCTTACCGAGCTGTTGGCCTATGTCTCTGACCAAACGGGGGAAGCGGTTAAACGCAAAGCTGATGGGCAGCATGCGAATTTGCATCACGCTTTCCTGCAAATCCCGGGTATGGGAGGCCAGCTGCTCAAGCCCCTGTTGCAGCAGTAACAGTGACTCCTGATTGATTTCATCCTGCTGGCCGATTTGTCCCAGCATGGCCTGGGTGATAACCAGTTCACCCACCATATTGATAAGCATATCGATTTTTTCGGTGCTGACCCGGATGGAGCTGCTCTCGCCACTCTTGGCGGCAGCGCTTTGCTTTTGGCTGGCTACCGCTTTGTCAGAGGGGCTTGCCGGCACCTCAGGCACCAGGGCGATAACCTCGGGCGCTGAGACCGCCATGTCTACCTCGGGTTGAGGGGGTTGAGCCTGCTCTGGGATGGCCAACTCGGCAGCAGGCGCTGCTTCAGCTTGGTTGTAACTGATTTCACATTCATCTTCGACCCACTCGAAAACTTCTTTGAGTTTTGCCAGTGGTTCGTCTGTTATCAAGGCTAAGCGCCAGTGCAGGTAGCAGGCTTCGGGATCAAAATCGTCCCATACGGGGAAGGAAACCGGCAGGAGCTCGGCTGTCAGAGGGCCTTTGGACGCCAGTTCCGCAAACATCAGCATGGGATCGTTGCCGCAGCGCATGATGTCGGCACCCGCCTTGAAATCAATTTGCCAGCACGATGCTGTTGACTGGGTTGCCGTTGATGCAGAAGGGGTTGATGCGGATTGCGCTTGGGTCGGCTGATTGGCCAGGGTGTGATTCAGCCGCAGCTCCAACTCGGGTAATTTGGGGTCGTTGAATTCGGCTTGGCTCATCAGGGCTTCGAACATGCCCCTGAGCAGGTCAACCGACAACAGCAGTATGTCAACGTGCTCTGGTTGCATCTGCCTGCGGCCATCGCGGATCTCATCCAGGAGGGTTTCCAGCAAATGGGTGTAGTTGGCTACCTGGGTAAATCCAAAGGTAGCGCTGCCCCCCTTGATGGAGTGTGCTGCCCTGAAGATGGTATTAATGGTTTCCGGGTCCGGCGTGGCCACGTCCAGCTTCAGCAGCTCTGACTCCATAATCGCCAGTCCCTCGATACTTTCTTCGAAGAACACCTGGCTGAATTGGCTAAGATCTATGTCCATTCCGTAGTCTCTCTGCGGTTTATCCCAACACTTTGCGCACCGTAGCCAGCAATTGTTCCGGATTGAAAGGTTTTACTATCCAGCCTGTAGCGCCTGCGGCCCGTCCCTCCTGCTTTTTATCGCCACCGGATTCGGTGGTCAGCATCAGCAGTGGAGTAAACTTGTATGCCGGCAGAGTACGCAGGTTACGGATAAGGGTTATGCCGTCCATTACGGGCATGTTCACATCCGAGATGACCAGGTCGTACTGGCCGGCCTGCGCTGCTTTCAGGGCTTCATCGCCATTGCAGGCCTCGGTGACATCAAATCCGGCGGTTTTCAGGGTGAAACCCACCATTTGTCTCATAGAGGCCGAATCATCAACGGCAAGAATCTTCTTCATAGGTTGTTGTCCTTTTACGCTTGATCGGTTATTCCCGGAAGCTGCATACCCATCTGCTTGAACTGAGCGACTAGTTCTGTAGTTATTCCTTTCCAGTTCAGTGGGATACTGCAGTTTGTACAATGGGACTGCAGGCACAGCAGCAGTTGCAGACCAGCGGTGTCAGCCTTGATTAGCCGGGAGGCGTTCAGGGTCACAGGTCTGCCCTGATGGAGCAGTTCTGCTAACTGACTGTAGATAGGCTGGATATTGCGGATGGTCAGCTCGCTTCCGAGCTCTACCGTGTTTTCTGGCATAGAGGCATCCCTTGAGTGCTGGACCTGAGTTCCTTTACACACAAAAGATAGACGCCATTTTGGACTGTCGCCTCATTTACAAGGATTTTTTTCGTTTGGTTTGGTGTTTGATGCGGAAGGGGCAAATTCAAGGGGCAAGGCTTGATTTGCCCCTGGGTTCATCGGGCCGTCAGTACTGATGACGGATAAGGTGCATATCAGAAATCAGAGCCTGATTGCGGATTTGCGGAATGGATTGGCCATCGCTCTTGGGCTTGAAAACAGCGTATCTTTCGCCTTTGGGGGAAATCACCACGATGGAAGCGCTGTGGTCAACCTGATAGTCGGGGCCGTCTCCCACCATGGTGTACACCATGCCCAGGGCCCGGGTGAGCGAATACAATTCGCTATGCTCGCCGGTGACCGCGAGAAAGTCCGGATGAAAAAAGTCGGCATATTGGGCAAGCCTTGTCGGCGTGTCCCGCGCCGGATCGACGGAAAGGAATATAACCTGCACCGAATTTTCCTGATTCAGCTCTGGGTAAGCCGCCGCCAGCTTGGACATGGTCGTTGGGCAGATGTCAGGGCAAGAGGTGTAGCCCAGAAAAATCAGACTCCACTTGCCCATGAGTCGCTCATTGTCAAAGGCTTGCCCTTGCTGGTCAGTCAGCTTAAATGGAGGCAAGGCTTTGGGTGCAGGAAACACATAACCCGTGTCCAGTGCTGATGAGTGATTATCACCGGTGTCGCCCAAGTATGTCAGCAATACCAGGCCACCCATCCCCACAAGGAGTAATACGGCCACCATCCAGGATTTTTTCATGGGCTCCCCTTAAATGTAATGGTCAACCAGCAGCAGGATAAACAGCAGCATCAGGTGATAAATAGAAAAGCGGAATACGTCCATCGCCATGCCTGGGGTCTCATGATACTTAAGCTGCCACGCCTTGTAGATAAAACCGATACTCAGGAAGGTTGAGCCCAGCAAATACAAGGCTCCGCTCATACCAACCAACACGGGTAACAGGCAGGCCAGGGCCAGCAAGACGGTGTAAAGGAAGATACAGGTTTTGGTAAATTCCACCCCGTGGGTCACGGGTAACATGGGAATATCGACCTTGGCGTAATCTGCTTTACGATGTATCGCCAATGCCCAAAAGTGGGGGGGGGTCCAGGCAAAGATGATAATCACCAGCAGTAAGCCATGGCCATGGAAATCGTTGGTCACCGCGGTCCAGCCCAGCAGGGGGGGCATGGCGCCGGCGAGGCCACCAATCACAATGTTTTGCGGCGTGGCACGTTTGAGGTAAGCGGTATACACCACGGCATAGCCAAGCAGGCTCGCCAGCGTCAGCCAGGCCGTAAGCGGATTGACCAGCCAGTAAAGGCAGGCAAAACCCATCACCGCTAACAGCGCGGCAAAGGTGGCTGCATGACTCACAGGAACCTTGCCCTTGGGCAGCGGGCGATTATAGGTGCGCGCCATCAGGCCATCGATACGTCGGTCAATGAGGTGATTCATGGCGGCTGCGGCTCCCGCCATCATGGCGATACCCAGCATTCCGGCTATCAGCGGCTGCAACGGCACAGGCCCCGGCAATGCCAGGCACATGCCCACCAGTACAGTAAGCAGCATCAAGGCAACCACCTTGGGTTTGGTCATTTCCAAATAGGCTCGCCATGGTAACCGGGACTGGCCTGAAACTGTTGTAATCGAGAGAGATTTGGCCATAACAACTCCTTGTTTGTTCAGGCTTTGCGCCAAAGTGCGTAATTGATAAAGACCAGTGTCACCAGTAAAAAGGCGGCTCCGAGGTTGTGGGCAACGGCAATGGCCAATGGAAGATGCAGCACCACGTTGGAAATGCCCAGACCAATTTGCAGCACCAAAAACAGTGCCAGTACCCAACCGGCATTGCGAAGCACCTTACTGTGGGCCCGGCGTATCATGCGAAACGCCAACAGCCCCAGCAGGCAGGCGGTAATGATGGCGCCGAATCTGTGAGCAACGTGGATGGTCATGCGGGCGTGATAGTCCAGCACGCCAAACTCAAAACTTGGATGAGTGCCCTGAAAGGGGGAGAAGGCGTCGGCAATCTTGAGGTTGGTCGTCCAATCGCCCTCGCAAAACGGGAGCTCAGTACAGGCGAGGGCGGCGTAGTTGGATGAGGTCCAGCCACCCAGGAGAATTTGCGCTACCAGCACCCCGACACAGGCCAGGGCCAGCCGCTGATACTGACGCATGCCCGGGTCACCGCTGGGTATACGAAAACCAGTGGTGCGCAAATACAGCAAGGTCAGCAGCGACAGCAGGGTAAAACCACCAAGCAAATGAGACATCACCACCACGGGCATCAGCTTCATGGTGACAGTCCAGGCGCCAAGAGCCCCCTGAAACAAAATCAGCACCAGGATAAATAACGGCAGTTTGCGCGGCGCTTCCTTTAACCTGTAGCATGCTACCAACACCAAAATCACCAGTAAGCCCAGGCTGCTGGCAATGTATCTGTGGATCATTTCCGGCCAGGCTTTTGCCGGATCAATCGTATGGTCTGGAAACAGGGATTCGGCTTTGGCCAGTTCGTGTGCCGCAGAGGGGACCTTAAATTGGCCATAACAGCCGGGCCAATCGGGACAACCTAGGCCGGCATCCGACAGACGGGTGTAAGCACCGAGTAAAATCACCATCAGGGTGCAGGCGAGGGTGACTTTGAGCAGGTTTCTCAGTGTCATCAGCCAACCCTCGATAATTTAAGCAGTTTACGCAGGTCCGCCAGCATGGCTTTGCCTTGGGAGATATTGGCTTCTTGTCCGCTGACGGCGGGATAGCGCATAACCAGGGTTCCCAAGGGGTCGACCAGGATAAATTCCTGTGATGCCAGCAAGGGATCGAGTGCTGTTGGCAATGAGGCCGTGGGTAACGCTGAGTCGTCCAGTGACTTGATATCACTGGTTGCTGACACCAGAACCAGGGGCGTGACCCGAATTCGCTCCGCGCCCAGTGCCGTATGGCTTTGATGCATGACATAGAGCCTGTCTTTGCAAATCTGGTCGCAGGTTTGAGGCATCAGATAGAGAATTTGCCAGCGCTGGGGAGCCGGGTTGGTGGCGCCCAGGCTTTGGTAACTGGTTTCCTCGGTGAAGAGTTGCCCCTGATTGGTGGCCCCTTCGTTATACCAGTGTTGACTGAGCACCAGCTTTGCCAGCACCACAGGCAGCACAAACGCCAGTAGCAATAGCAGCAGGGGACGCGCACTGAATTTTTGGGAGTTCATATCTCTCTCCTCTTACATTTATGAATGATTAATCCCTTAACTCGCTCTGTTTCTTCCTTGATTTCACAACATAAAAAATTACCAGCAGGGCCAGCGCCGCTGCGAGGGAAAACCACTGTGCCGCATAGCCCAGATGTTTTTCCGGTGGCATATTAACCGGCGTCCAGCGCCTGGGCAGAGACGTGCCAGGCAGGCTGTCTGGCTGCAGCACCAGTTGAACAATGTCGACCTGCAACTGCGTCGCCAGCGAAGGTATGTTGAGCGCCTGAATTCGCATTGGGTTACCCGCTTCGGCTGCCAGCGTGTTACTCAGTGGATTCAACTTCTGCCGGTAAAGCCGCCCCTTTAAGGTGAGGTGGCCGTCGATATCGTCAATCCGGGGCTTAGTGGCTCTGTCGTGTCTCGCTGGCACAAATCCCAGTTCCACCAATATCAAACTTTGATAGCCATCCACCTTCAGCAGGCGAAACGCCTTGTATCCCACCTGTCCATCCAGTACCTGATTATCCAGCAGCACAGTTATTCCGGGGATAAACTCCCCAGTCACTTCGAGACGATAACCCTCAAGATCGTCAGCTTGCCTGGCCAGCAAACTGTCCATCGACAAGGGCGAAGCCTGATGGTGCTCTTCGAGCGAGGCCAGCAGCTCCCGTTTTTCCTCAGCCCGTTCGAGTTGCCAAAATCCCAACTTGACGAGCGCGGCAAACAACACCAGAGTGAATAACATCAGCAACTTGCCGGCATACCCCGGCTTGGTATCCGGAGAATCCATGACCGCCTTTGTTTTTAAATCTGTGCTGGTATTGCTGCTGCTTTTTATCATCTTTAATCTCGGCCGAGCCTTGTACATCATGGTCAAGGGGGATGGCAGTGTCCCCATGAGCCGCTATTTGGGCCGCCGTGTTGCCCTGTCCGCCCTGGTCATACTGTTACTGCTGCTGGCATTGGCGATGGGGTGGGTCACACCTCACCCCAGGCCTTACTGAACTCAAAGTACGTAAACAAACACAAACAGGCAGAGCCAAACCACATCCACAAAGTGCCAGTACCAACTGCCGGCCTGAAATGCAAACTGGTTGTCGGCGCTGAAATGGCCCTTGAGCACCCGGAAAAACAACACCAGCAGGAAGATGGTGCCGAGGGTAACGTGCAGGCCGTGGAATCCTGTGAGCAAAAAGAAGGTATTGCCATAAACACCGGACGCCAGGGTAAGCCCCATTTCGGTGTAGGCATGGATATATTCTTCAACCTGAAGCGACAGGAAGCCCAATCCCAATAAGATGGTGAACCCAAGCCAGAGCGTCAGCGCAGTGCGTTTGCCCTTTTCAAGCCCCATGTGGGCAAAGTGCAGGGTAAAGGAAGAGGTGAGCAGCAGGATGGTGTTGATAAGCGGCAGACCTGTCCAGCCCATGGCCTGGGTTTTGGTGCCGTCGGGGGTGGTTTCCAGCGGCCACACGGCCTCAAAGGCTGGCCACAGGACTTCGTGGGTCATGGCGTTGTTGGATGCACCGCCAAGCCAGGGCACGGCTATGGTGCGGGCGTAAAGAAGTGCTCCGAAAAAGGCGGCAAAGAACATGACCTCAGAGAAGATGAACCAGCTCATCCCCTGACGGAAGGACCTGTCCATCTGGTCTGAATAGAGTCCTGACATGGACTCATCAATCACGTTTTTGAACCAGCCAACCATCATGAACAGAATCACGGCAATACCAGCGAGCAGAATGTATCCGGCGCCGCTGCCACCCGATTTGAGCTGATGTACAAAATTACCCGCGCCATAGGCAATCAAAAACAGGCCAATTGCGCCGATAATGGGCCAGCCACTCTGGCTGGGAACATAGTAGTTTTGATGTTTGCTTGTCATTTCATGGCTCCCGCCTGCAGGGCACCGGCCAGATCCTTGTCTGTGATGTCATACAGGGTGTAAGAGAGGGTCAGGGTATGGATAGACTCAGGCAATTCCGGATCCACAAAGAAAATCAGTGGCAAATTGGCACTGTCCTTTCCAGCCAACACCTGTTGGTTAAAGCAAAAACACTCAGTCTTGTTGAAATAAGCGGCGCCCTGCCCGGGGGATACCGAGGGAATGGCCTGGCCAACCAGTGCATTTTCGGACAGGTTGTGTGCCAGAAAGTCGGTTCGTACCAACTGCCCCGGATGTACTTCCATACGCTTTACCGCGGGGCCAAATTCCCATGGCATCCCCGGCTGCACCTGTGCCATAAACTCCACGGTCACAGTTCTGGCTTCGTCCACCTGTACCTGGCTGTATTGAGCGGCTTCGGAACGGGTTTTGCCGTTAATCCCCAGTTGTTCGCACAGTACGTCGTAAAGTGGGACAAGGGCAAAACCAAAACCGAACATGCCAACACAGCCAAGGCAGAGTCCGACAATGAGCTTACGATGGGAGACTCCGGGCGCCGTCATCTTATTTCACCTCGGGTGGGGTGCTGAATGAGTGGTAGGGGGCTGGACTTGGCAGCGTCCACTCCAAACCTTCTGAGCCTTCCCAGGGCTTGGCAGGTGCAGGCTCGCCCCCGCGGATACACTTGATAACCACCGCCAGGAAGATGAGCTGCGACAGACCAAAGGCAAAGCCGCCGATGGAGACTATCTGGTTAACGTCGGCAAATTGAATGGCATAGTCCGGAATTCGCCGTGGCATACCGGCCAGCCCAAGAAAGTGCATGGGGAAAAACAGCACGTTTACCGAAATCACCGAACACCAGAAGTGCAGCTTGCCGAGTTTCTCGTCATACATGTGCCCGGTCCACTTGGGTAACCAGTAATAGGCTGCCGCCATAATCGAGAAAATGGCACCGGATACCAGCACATAGTGGAAGTGCGCCACCACAAAGTAGGTGTCGTGGTATTGGAAGTCCACCGGCGTGATGGCGAGCATCAGTCCCGAGAAACCGCCAATGGTAAAGAGGATGATAAAGGCAATGGCAAACAGCATTGGGGTTTCAAAGGTCATGGAACCCCGCCACATGGTCGCGACCCAGTTGAACACCTTTACCCCTGTGGGCACGGCAATCAACATGGTGCAATACATGAAGAAGAGTTCGGCAAAGACCGGCATCCCCGTGGTGAACATATGGTGTGCCCACACCAGAAACGACAGGATGGCGATGCTGGCAGTGGCGTAGACCATGGAGGCATAACCGAAGAGCTTTTTACGGCTGAATGCCGGTACTATCGCCGAGATGATCCCAAATGAAGGCAGGATCATGATGTACACCTCGGGGTGACCGAAGAACCAGAAAATATGCTGGAACATCACGGGGTCACCGCCACCGGCCGCATCAAAGAAACTGGTTCCGAAGTACTTGTCGGTGAGGACCATGGTGACGACCCCTGCCAGTACAGGCATCACGGCAATCAGCAGGAATGCGGTGATGAGCCAGGTCCAGACAAACAGCGGCAGCTTCATCCAGGTCATGCCGGGTGCACGCAGGTTGACTATGGTCACTATCACGTTGATGGCGCCCATGATGGAGCTTATCCCCATGATGTGAACCGAAAACACAAACAGCGCTGTACTGTCGGGGCTATAGGTGGTGGACAGTGGGGCGTAAAAAGTCCAGCCGAAGTTGGGTGCGCCGCCTTCCATAAACAGCGAGCTGAGCAAGATGAGGAAGGCAAAGGGCAGGATCCAGAAACTCCAGTTGTTCATTCTGGGTAATGCCATATCTGGCGCCCCAATCATCATGGGAATCAGCCAGTTAGCCAATCCGGTAAAGGCCGGCATTACGGCGCCGAACACCATGATAAGGCCGTGTACCGTGGTCATCTGGTTAAAGAAGTTTGGCTCGACCAGCTGTAAACCCGGCTGGAACAATTCGGCACGGATTACCATGGCCATGGCGCCGCCGGTCAGGAACATAATGAAACTGAACCAGAGGTAGAGGGTGCCTATGTCCTTGTGATTGGTTGTTAATATCCAACGCATTATGCCCTTGGCCGGGCCATGATGGTGTTCGTCATGGATGCCCTGATGGGTATCGTGGGTCGTGGTTGTCATTATCGTTCCCCTACTTTCCATGATTGTTGACGTCGGAGGCCTGAACGCTATCGCCTGTGTTGTTATCCCAGGCGTTACGTTCATAGGTCACCACCGCGGCAATGTCCCTGGCAGACAACATCGGACTAAATGCCTGCATTGCGGTACCCGCTTTGCCGTTTATCACTATGTCGAGGTGATCGGCAATCGGGCCAGTGGCGATAGGACTTCCCTTAATGGCGGGAAACGCACCGAGCAGACCTGCACCATTGGCTTGGTGACAGGCAGCGCAGGATGCCATGTACACTTGCTCACCACGGGCCATTAACGCGTCCATCGACATGGGTTCATCGGATGAGAGCTCGTCAGATACGGGTTCGGCTTCAGATGGTGATTCAGCAGTACTTGCCTGAGCAGGTTGGTCATTAGCCGGCGGTTCCACTTGGGCGGCTGGAGCTGCTGTGCTCTCACCCCCATGACTGTTAACGTCAGAAGCCTGCACGGCATCACCGGTATTGTTACCCCAGGCGTTACGCTCGTAGGTGACGACAGCGGCAATCTCGGTGGCCGACAACTGCTTGTTAAAGGCCTGCATGGCTGTACCCGGCTTACCGTTGATAACGATGTCGAGATGTTTATCCACGGGCCCGATGGCGATGGCGCTGTCTTTAAGGCCGGGGAATACGCCGGGCAGACCCATACCATTGGGCTGGTGGCATGCGGCGCAGCTTGCCATGTACACCTTTTCACCCAGTGCCATCAGTTCTTCCATGGAAAGGGTTTGATTCAAAGCGGCGGCCGCCTCGGCTGCGGCGTTGCTTGCCAGCTGCTTTTGGTTTTCAACCCAGGCGTCAAACTCTGCTTCGGGCAATACCTCAACCACGATGGGCATAAAACCGTGGTCTTTACCGCACAGTTCGGCACATTGGCCGCGGTAAATCCCGGGTTTATCTACCCGTGTCCATGCTTCGTTGATAAAGCCCGGATTGGCATCTTTTTTAACAGCGAACGCAGGCACCCACCAGGAGTGAATGACATCGTCGGAAGTCATCAGGAAACGCACCTTGCGGTTGGTCGGCAGCACAAGGTGTTTGTCCACTTCCAATAAGTAATGCTCACCCTTGGCTTCAGCCCCTTCGATTTGGCTTCTGGGCGTAGCCAGGATGCTGTAAAAACCGAAATCGTGGTCGAAGTAATCGTAGTGCCACTTCCATTGGGAGCCGGTTACCTTGATGGTCAAGTCGGCATTGGACGGGTCTTCCATAGCGATGAGGGTTTTGGTTGCCGGAATAGCCATGGCAATCAGGATCAGGAAGGGCACCAGAGTCCAGGCGATTTCGACCTTGGTACTTTCGTGAAATTGGGCTGCGACGGCCCCTTTGGATTTGCGGTGGTTTATCATGGCGTAAATCATGGCGCCAAAAACCACAACACCTATGGCACAGCAGATGTACAGGATAGTCATGTGCAGGCCATAGACCCTGCCACTTATCTCAGTAACACCCTGTGTCATGTTGAGCGGCATGTCAGCCGCAAGGATGGGCGGGGCCATTAAAGCCACCGCGAAACAATACAACCATTGCTTCACAAGACATCTCCTCTGTCAATTGCATCAAGCAACTACAAAGAAGAGCCACACAGTAAGTCTCTGCTCTATGCAAACTCTTCGGTTCCCACAAAAAGCAACGATGACTTCAAAGTGCGTTGGCGGTTGGTATCTTATTTAATGAATTACAGCCTTGTTCACCACACTTGCACCTACAGCTGAATATATCGGTCAAAAACGCAATATCCATGGCGCAAGCCTCAGATACAGCGACGACATAATCGCCCGGATATAACAAACAAATCGTTGTTAACCTGAACTACATTACTTGCAGTTTAAATATTGATCAAGATCACTTTATTTTCTAATTGTCTGAAAAAATTATTGAAAAAAAGCCCCAGTAAGGGGCTTAAAGGGATGTAAAGCTGATCAGTGCAGGGAAGATGCACAGCGAAGGGGATGACTTAATTCGGGTCTAACAGCAAAGGGTCTGGATTGTAAGTGAGCATTTACATTTTCAAAAATTACGCCGAGTGCCACGGCATTTTTTGCTACCAATGCCAGTCTGCGTTTATCTCTGGGGTCAAGCTCGTTTGTCCAGCAAAGCACAGCGCTGGAGGTGCCGTTGGTCAGCGCTTTTTCCATCGCCCAAAGGGTTTCAACTTCGTCTTTGGCATGGACAAGCAGCACACGGTCCATGCGCACACCGGCCTGTGCCAGAGTGGCTTTAAGCCCGATGTTGGGTGGGCTGATAAGCACTATCCAACGGCCTTCCAGGCTTAAGCGTGCCAACTCGGGGGCAAGCTGCAGTATCTCTTGACGCCCCTGTGACTGGGTTGATTGGGTGATTACCTGAGATGTACTGCAAACGTCCTTGGCTGGTGCGTCTGTCCACAGACCAGGATGACGGGGTGCGTTACCAATCAGCTTGTTCATAGCCAATCTCCGTTGCGGATAACACCTACGGCCAAGCCTTCAATGGTGAGACTTTGGCTGGCAAGATCCACTCTGATAGGGGCAAATGCCTCGTTCTCTGCGTGGAGGAACACCACATTACCCTGCTTCTCGAAGCGTTTTACCGTGACATCGTCTTCCACGCGGGCAACCACGACCTGGCCGTTACGGGCCTGGTTCATCTTGTGTACTGCCAGCAAATCGCCGTCGAGAATACCAATGTCTTTCATACTGTCACCGCGAACCCGCAGCAGAAAATCGGCATGGGGTCGGAACATGGCAGGATCGACCTGATAATATTGCTCAACATGTTCCTGGGCCAGAATAGGTTCACCGGCCGCCACCTGACCAATCAGGGGTAAACCTGGGTCTGGCTGATCTTCCAGCTCATCACCCGCCAGCCTGATACCCCGCGAGGTGCCTGGCATAATCTCGATGCAGCCCTTTTTGGCCAAAGCTTTAAGGTGCTCCTCGGCGGCATTGGCACTTTTAAAACCGAGTCTGGATGCAATTTCTGCCCGGGTAGGGGGCATGCCGGTTTCGGCGATGTTGCGTTTGATTAGGTCCAGGATCTCGGCCTGGCGAGGCGTCAGCGGTCTCATGGTCATTCCTGTTTTTCTATACAGTTACTGTCAGTATATACAGTATTTTAATCAGCGCAAGTATTAACCATTTTTCAGATTATTGGCTAATGGCTGTGGCTGTCTGATATTCTATTGCGCTATTGATTGAAGCCAGGTTCCCAATATCAGCATGTCAGCACACGAGTCTTTTTGGTTTAAGTCTTTGCGTTGGATCCAAAAGCAGTTGGTACACACCATAGTGGTACCTCAGGATCCCTTCGCCGATTTGAATCTCGATCCCTCCCGCCCCTTGGTTTACGTGATGAAAACTGAGTCTGTGAGCGATATCGCTGCGCTTCACGAGGTGACCGGCAAGTTAGGGTTACCCAGCCCCTATCAGATGCTCGAGGTCGATGGGATCAAGACCCCTCGGGTTGTTTGCCTTGAAGGCAGAAAGCCGCTGTTTGGCAAGCGAGACAGCAACGAGCCTTTTTTGCAGACCTTTCAGCAATTGCTGGCCCTGCACCGTCAGCAGCAAGAACTCGACATACAGCTGGTACCCGTGAGTCTGTATTGGGGACGTACCCCGGGGAAAGAAGACGACACTATGCGTGCGGCAGTGCTTGAACGGGAAGATCCGACCTGGCTGCGTAAGTGTTTGATGATTTTATTCCTGGGGCGTCACAACTTTGTGCAGTTTTCCCGCGCCGTTTCACTTCGTCACATGGCCGATGAGCACGGCACCGATAAGCGTATTGCCCACAAGTTAGCCCGCGTCGCACGCGTCCATTTCCGCCGGCAGCGTAAAGTGATGACTGGGCCTGTGTTACCGAATCGTCAGGCCATGTTCCATGCGCTGCTGAAATCAGACAACCTGAAAAAGGCCATCGCCGAAGAGGCCGCCAGTAAAAAAATCTCTGAAGAAAAGGCCCGTGAAACCGCCATCCAATATCTGGATGAAATTGCCGCGGACTACTCTGACAGCCTGGTCAGAATCGCCGAACGTTTCCTTACCTGGCTGTGGAACAAGCTCTACAAGGGCATCAGCATCAAGGGCGCCGAGCAGATTCGACAATTGCACCACGATGGCCATGAAATTGTGTATGTGCCTTGCCATCGCTCGCACATGGACTATTTACTGCTGTCATACATCCTCTATTACGAAGGCATGGTGCCGCCCCATATCGCCGCGGGGATTAACCTGAATTTCTGGCCCGCCGGCCCCATGTTCCGTCGTGGTGGCGCCTTCTTTATCCGCCGCAGCTTTAACGGCAATAAGCTTTACACCGCAGTATTCCGCGAGTATCTGGATCAGTTGTTTGCCAAGGGGTATTCGGTGGAATACTTCACCGAAGGTGGCCGTTCACGTACAGGCCGTCTGTTGGCACCCAAAACCGGTATGCTGGCCATGACCCTGTCCTCGGTTATCCGGGGTATCGAGCGGCCTGTCACCCTGGTGCCCGTGTATTTGGGTTACGACCATGTGATGGAGGTGGCTACTTATCACAAGGAGCTGTCGGGTAAGAAAAAAGAAAAGGAATCTGTATGGCAGGTGTTTGGTGCCATCCGTAAGCTGGGCAACTTTGGCCGTGGTTACGTAAACTTTGGCCAGCCCATTACCCTGCAAAACTTTTTGACCGAAAAAGTCCCCAACTGGCGCGAAGATGTGGGTGAAGACCCAGAGCAGAAGCCTTCCTGGCTGACGCCTGTGGTGAATGCATTGGCTAACCGGGTGATGACCCGCATCAACGATGCCGCCGCTGCCAGCTCTGTGACCCTCTCCAGCATGGTACTGCTGGCTTCGGAGCAAAATGCACTGGAGCGCACTCAGCTTGAGCGCCAGATTGATTTGTACCTGAGTCTGCTGAAGTCCGTGCCTTACACCGCTTATGCATCTGTGACCGAGGGCAGCGGCAAGGAGCTGGTCGATCGCGGCATTGAACTTAATAAGCTGACGGAAACCAAGGATGACCTGGGCACCATCATTTCCATCGATGATAGCCTCGCGATTTCCATGACCTATTACCGTAACAACATCATCCACTTATTCGTTATCCCCTCATTGATTGCCACCGTGATGGTGCGCCATGAAGAGGTGTCCCGCGACGAACTGCAGGAGCTGGTTGCCGAGTTTTACCCGCTGCTCAAGGCCGAACTCTTTATGGGGGTTGCCGATGTGCCTGCCTATGTGGATGCACTGGTAGAGTGCTTTAAGTCAGAAGGGCTAATCACAGGCGATACACATCTCAAGCTGGTGGACGAGCGAATCAATCAGCTGTTGTTGCTGGCCGGTGTTGTGGGTGAAACTCTGAAACGCTACGCCATCATTTTCAACCTGCTGGGTGAGCAACCCAGAATGGAGCGCGCCGACCTTGAGCATCACAGCCATCGTTTGGCCAGCCGTCTGGGAGCCATTCACGGCGTCATGGCGCCTGAGTTTTACGATAAAAAGCTCTACGCCTTGCTGTCTAGCAAGTTAAAAGATTTGGGCTATCTGTCTGACAAGGCCGATGGCGACAAGGTGCGTAAAATTCGTGACCATGCCAATGGACTGCTCAGAAGCTCGGTGCGTCAGACCATCATAGAGACACTGAATCAGGAGCAGGACGACTGATGGCCAACCATATGAATGCCGCAAGGCATCCGGTCAAGACCCCATCACTGCTGGGTGGCGCCATGATCATTGCCGGCACTACAGTCGGTGCCGGGATGTTTTCCCTGCCCGTGGTGGGCGCCGGTATGTGGTTTGGTTATTCCTTGCTGCTGATGGTAGCGATTTGGCTGTGCATGTTGCTGTCGGGACTATTGCTGCTGGAAACCAACCTCAGGTTTGAGCCGGGCGCCAGTTTCGATACCCTCACCCGCGATACGCTGGGCCGCTTTGGCCGTATCGTTAATGGCCTCTCCATTGCCTTTGTGCTCTATATCCTGACTTACGCCTATATCAGTGGTGGTGGCTCCATCGTGAATCACAGCCTGTCGGGGATGGGCGTAAGTCTGCCCCAGAGCGTGGCTGGGTTGGTGTTCGCTGCGGTATTGGCGGCTATCGTTATGATAAGCACCAGAGCGGTGGACAGAATAACCACCATTATGCTGGGCGGCATGCTAATCACCTTCTTTCTGGCGGTGGGGAACCTGCTGATTGAGGTGGAGCCAGGCAATTTGTTCTCACCGGACGGTGAAGCCCGCTTTGCCCCCTTCTTGTGGGCAGCCATTCCCTTTGGACTGGCGAGTTTTGGCTACCACGGCAACGTGCCGTCGCTGGTCAAATACTATGGTAAAAATCCTTCCGTCATCATCAAAGCCATCTGCATCGGGACCTTTATCGCACTGGTGATTTACGTATGTTGGCTGCTGGCTGCCATGGGCAATCTGCCGCGCAGTCAGTTCAGTAATATCATCGCCCAGGGCGGCAACATGGGGGTGCTGGTGTCAGCCTTGTCTGAGGTCATGGCCAGCGACTGGCTGGGTAAAATGCTGACCTTGTTTGCCAATCTCGCTGTGGCGTCGTCCTTTCTCGGCGTTACCCTTGGCTTGTTTGACTATCTTGCTGATCTGTTTGGCTTTGCCGATGATGCCAAGGGGCGGCTGAAGACCGCTGCCGTCACCTTTTTACCTCCGACCCTGTTGGGGCTGCTGTTTCCGGACGGCTTTTTGGTGGCCATAGGCTTTGCGGCGCTGGCTGCAACTGTTTGGACCCTGTTGGTGCCGGGAGTGATGGCGCTGAAGCTCAGAAAAGATCAACCGCAATACACGGGGTTCCGGGTGCCGGGTGGCTCAGGGGTTATTTATCTGGTGATAGGTTTCGGTATTTTGACCGCGGCCTGCCATCTGCTGGCTATGGCTGAGCTGTTGCCGGTTTACCGTTAAAATATGCTGCCATGCCTTTGCTTGACAAAGGCATGGATTTCAGTAATTTATATCGCGTAAACGCGGGTGTAGTTCAATGGTAGAACGGCAGCTTCCCAAGCTGCATACGAGGGTTCGATTCCCTTCACCCGCTCCATTTCATTATGCGCAGCCCTGCTTTTTCATCTCCGCCTTCATCACATCTGCCACCAGATGTAATACCGCTATCCAGGCGTCTTTCACCTCTTTGGTAAACTTGTCACCCAGGCCTTCTGCCAGGGTATACAGCAGGGCGTTCCCAACAGGGGAGAAGTGATGGGTTTTCACGCCATACTGCACATGTCTGTGCGCCAGGTCCTGCAGTACAGGCACCAGCTTATCGGGTTTATCCAGCCCCTTGACCGCGGCATCCAGCATTGCCATCAGCTTACGCCCCTGGGCCTTGAGATCGGATTTGAATAATGGCCGCAGTGAAGGGTCTATTTCGAACAGGTTACGGTAGAACAGCGCCGCAGCGTCATCGGCGATGGGACGAACCAGCCCAAAAGACTGGTGGATGAGTGATATTTGGTCGTTGGTCAGTGACATAGAGATTCCATCCCTGAAATTGTTTCTCCTAAGCATAGACAAAGTTAGTCAAGACTACTTAACTTGAATTCCATACACTTATCTGAGGGAGTCAGGGGCATGCGGGTAATCGAATATGCACCGGGCCAGCCTTGCTGGAGTGAGCTGGCCACCCATGACTGGCAGGGGGCCAAGGACTTTTACCATAAGTTGTTTGGTTGGGAGATGGCAGACATGGCCATGCCCGGCAGTGCTTTTTCCATGTTTACTTTGGATGGTGATGACCTCGGGGCGATCTATCAGGTGCCTTCTGCCATGGCCGGCAGTGTAAAGACCCAATGGGGAATTTACTTTGCGACAGAAGACGTGAATGCGGCAATAGAGCGGGTTAAAGCGGCAGGGGGAGAGCTTATCATGGGGCCCCACGAAGTGGGCCATGCCGGTTGGATGGCACAGTTGGCTGACCCCGAAGGCGCGCGTTTTGCCGTGTGGCAGAGTAAAAGGCACATAGGTGCCAAGCGTCGCGGCGAACCCGGCGCTCTGTGTTGGGTTGAGCTGGCCTGTCGAAGTCCGTCACGGGCGCAGGGATTTTACCGTCAGGTCTTTGGCTGGGACTGCCGTGAATCGGCAAACCCGGACATGTCTTACCGGGAATGGCTGGTCGCTGACGAGGCGCTCGGCGGCATGTTGGAAATGACCGCAGAGTGGGGCGAAATGCCCGCCCACTGGATGCTGTATTTTCAGGTGGTGGACTGCGATGTGTTTGCTCAGCGGGCCCAGGAATTGGGTGGCACCCTGTGTGTGCCCCCCACCAATATTCCCGGGGTTGGTCGCTTCGCTGTGCTCAACGACCCGGATGGCGGCGTGTTCTCCGTGATAGCCATCCACAGCTCATAGGGTGTGCCACCCCAAGCTTTAACCGGGCGTATCAACCAGAAAACTTGCCGGACAGTTGTCTCTCAATTCAGGTGCCTGGCGTGCCAACAGATGGTTCAGACCCAAGGACGCGTCCAGGGTTGCTGGCAGGCTGAGGCGAATCTCTGTCAGCAGGCCCCTGCTGCAATGGAAGCTGATCCGCTTTGCGCTCTGATGACCAAATTCATCGGTAAATGCCTGACGAAGCGTTGCCGTTGACTGCATTTTTCCGCTGCTGTCTGCCAGTAGCTTCACCATGCGGCTCTCATTGATCAAGCTGGTAAGCCGGGCTGCTTCAATAAAATACTTATCGGCGTTCATTTGCTGACAGCTGCCGTGCTTCCACCACTGATGCTTTTCAAGGCAGGAGCCAAAATCGGCCGATGGCATCACCTCAGCCAGCTTGCTCTGTGCGTTCTTGCTGAGCGCTATGTCAGGGTAACTGCAAAAACCTTTGGCCTTACGCTTAACCTCGCCGCAGAACCCATAGTCGGTGCCGCAGGCGCTTTTGTTTGGCCAGAGGCCGTGGAGTGTCAACGATAGCCATCGCGTTGATGCGGGTGTTTTGTCCAGAGCTGTGCACTCGGGCTTTCCTTTGCCAAAGAGTTCACAGAAGGCGCCTTGCCAACTCAGCGCCAGGACATGACTGTCCTGCTCCCCGGCAATGTCGCAGCGACTGGGGACTTCTTCGACTAAATGACGCTCCAGGTCGCCGCACTTCGCGGCCACCCAACGCTCTGGAGAAACCAGTGCGGCAGTGGTGACCCGCACCCAGTCTGGTCGTTTGGGATTCCCCAGCAGTTCCAGCACCGGATACGCCTGTCCGGGGACAGTCATCACCTCATTGGGATTGGTCAGTTTATTCTTGGATTGATACAGGGGGCAGCTCTGCTTGGCCACAAAGGTATCGGCAAAAACTGGCAGGGAGTAAACACCGATAAACAGTGGCAGCAGGCGCAGAAAAAACGTCACTTGGGGCATTACCTGATAGAAAATTTAGCTCAGTGTATCAGGCTTCCCCGTATGGGGAAGCCTTACAGATCAATAAGTAGGCGAAGTTCCTATTGCTCATCACCCTTGGCGGCAAAGCGTTTGCGGTACACAAGCAAATAGAGCGCAGGCAATACAAACAAGGACAACAGCGGTGCTGTCACCATGCCGCCGACCATGGGCGCTGCAATCTTCTGCATGACCTCATTGCCCGAACCTGCGCCCCACATGATGGGCAGCAGACCAAAGAAAATGGTCGCTACCGTCATGGCTTTGGGGCGTATGCGCATGACTGCACCTTCCACCAGCGCGGCTTTGAGATCGCTCTCGCTGTGGTAGTGGCCCAATGCATCGCGGTCTTTGATCGCATTATTCAGGTAAACCAGCATCACCACCCCAAACTCGGCAGCCACGCCCGCCAGGGCTATCATGCCCACGGCCACGGCAACTGACAGGTTGTAGTCCAGCAAATACAGCAACCAGGTACTGCCCACCAGCGCAAAGGGCAGGCTGAGCATGATCATGGTCGCTTGCTTACCCGAGCCAAATGTGAGCATCAACAAGATAAAGATGATGCCGATGGCCAACGGGACCACCTGCTTCAACTTGGCATCGACCCGCTGCATATACTCATACTGGCCGGCAAAGCTGTAGCTGTATCTGGGGGGCAGACTGAGTTCTGCTTCCAGTGCCGATTTGGCGGTTTCTATGTACTGGCCGATAGAGGTGCCCTGAATGTCCACAAACACCCAGGAAATAAGACGGCCGTTTTCACTCTTGAGCATTGGCGGACCATCGCTGATTTGAATATCGGCGAGATTTCCCAAAGGCAGATAATGCCCTGACTTGGTGATGACCGGAAGTGCTCTGAGTTTTTCCAGACTGTCTCTCAGTTCCCGTGGGTAACGCAGGTTGATGGGATAGCGCTCAGCGCCCTGAACCGACTCACCTATGTTCATGCCACCGATGGCGTAACGCACCACATCCTGGATGTCGTTGAGCGTCATGCCATAGCGGGAAGCCACATCCAGCTTGGGTGCTATGTCGATATAACGTCCTCCCCCGGCGCGCTCGGCGTAAGCAGAGCGGGTGTTGGGCAGGGCGGCCAGAATGGCCTCGACGTTGGCGCCAATTTTTTGCAATTCGTCCACATCGGCGCCGGTGATCTTAATGCCCACCGGTGTCTTGATACCGGTAGAAAGCATGTCGATACGGGTCTTGATGGGCTGTACCCAGGCGTTGGTGAGCCCTGGTACCCTTACGGTACGCTGCAGTTCATCCACTATGTCATTCAGGCTGATGCCTTCACGCCACTCCTGCCTGGGTTTGAGCATGATGGTGGTTTCCAGCATGGTCAGCGGTGCTGGATCCGTGGCGGTTTCGGCGCGGCCAATTTTGCCGAACACTCTGGCAACCTCGGGCACGGTTTTAATCAGTCTGTCGGTTTGCTGCAGTATTTCGGCGGCTTTGCCGGCGCTTATCCCCGGCAGTGCCGTGGGCATATACAGCAGATCCCCTTCTTCCAGCTCGGGCATAAATTCGCTGCCCATACGGCTTGCCGGATACACCACACTGGCCAGTGCCATAAGAGCCACCAAGAGGGTCATCTTAGGGTATGCCAGCACCTTGTTCAGCGCGGGTTTGTACAGTGCAATCAAAAAGCGACTGATGGGGTTGGCTTCCTCCGACGGGATTTTGCCGCGGATAAAATAGCCCATGAGTACCGGCACCAGGGTAATGGCGAGCACAGAGGCTGCCGCCATGGCAAAAGTTTTGGTGTAGGCAAGGGGGGCAAACAAACGGCCTTCCTGTGCTTCCAATGCAAATACAGGAATAAAGCTCAGGGTAATAATCAGCAGCGAGAAAAACAACGCTGGCCCTACTTCCAGCGACGCCTGGGTCACCACTTCCCAGTGCTCGCGGGTGCTAGGCTCTCGCTCATGTTTCATCCTGAAATGTTCCAGGTGTTTGTGCAGGTTTTCAATCATCACGATAGCACCGTCAACCACGGCACCGATGGCGATGGCGATACCCCCAAGGCTCATGATGTTGGCGTTAATACCCATGTGATTCATCACGATAAAGGCGATGAGAATCGACAGCGGCAGGGTAAACACAGCCACCAGAGTAGAACGGGCGTGCAGCAGAAACAGCAGACACACCAGGCCCACCACCAGCATTTCTTCCACCACCTTGGTCAGCAGGTTGTCCACGGAGTTTTGGATCAACTGCGAGCGGTCATAGGTGGGCACAATCTCGACGCCATCAGGTAAACCGGCCTTGAGTTCGTTCAGCTTGGCTTTAACAGCTTCAATGGTTGCCAAGGCATTTTCGCCATATCGCATCACGATAATGCCACCCACCACTTCGCCTTCACCGTCCAGCTCAGCGATACCACGTCGGGATGCAGGACCTTTGCGGATGGTGGCCACGTCTTTAAGCAATAATGGGGTGCCGGCCCCTGTGGTTATCCCAAGTGGGATTTCCTTGAAGTCTTCCAGTGTCTGACGATAGCCTTTGGCGCGAACCATGTACTCGGCTTCGGCCATTTCCACTACGCTGCCACCCGCTTCGCCGTTGGCGCGGGTAATAGCGGCCTTGATGGAGGCGATGTCGAGCTTATAGATGGCCAGCTTGTCCGGCTCCAGCACTATCTGGTAGGTCTGCTCCATACCGCCAACGGTGGCCACTTCTGACACACCCTCAACACTTTGCAGTTCAAGCTTCAGGTACCAGTCCTGCAGGCTCTTGAGCTGCGATAAATCCAGGTTGCCGCTTCGGTCTACCAGCGCATACTCATAGACCCAGCCCACCCCGGAGGCGTCCGGGCCGAGGGAGGGCTCAACACCGCTGGGCAGGCGTGTTCGTACCTGGCTCAGGTATTCCAGCACCCGCGAGCGGGCCCAATAGATGTCGGTACCATCTTCAAAAATCACATACACGTAGGAGTCTCCAAACATGGAGAACCCCCGCACTGTTTTTGCGCCCGGCACGGCCAGCATCGCCGTGGACAGGGGATAGGTGACCTGCTCCTCTACCAGCTTGGGCGCCTGGCCGGGATAGCTGGTTTTGATGATCACCTGCACGTCGGACAGGTCAGGCAGTGCATCCAGCGGTGTACGCTTAAGCTCTGTAATACCCCACAAGGTCACCATAATGGCGACGACCAGCACCATAAATCGCTGGCGGATAGAGGACTTGATAATGTAATCCAACATAAGGCACTCCTTAGTGCTGATGGCCGCTGCCAAGGCGCATCAGACTGCCCTTGAGGCTGGCTTCGGAGTCAAGCAAAAACTGCCCGGAAGTCACGACCTCTTCGCCGTCACTCAGACCGGACAGTACCTCTACCTTGCCCTGTGAATACATGCCCACGGTAACCTGGCGCGCGGCAAAGCTGTTATCAGCGGTGCGAACTATGACCCGATTTTCCTTACCGGTTTGAATTAAGGCCTCCTGGGGGATGGTCAATATATCCCGCTTGGGCCCGCCATAGAGTTTTACCTTGGCAAGGGTGTTGGGGCGCAGCTGTTGGTCGGGGTTATCCAGTACCACTCTCACCCGCAGGCTGCGGGTGACAGGATCCAGCTCGGGGTAAATGTAATCTATGGTGCCCTCGATACCGCTGAGCCCCATGGCAGGCACTGCCACTTCGGCGGATTGCCCCACCTTGAGCCAGCTTTGTTCGTTTTCAAATACGTCGGCAATCACCCATACCTTGCTGATATCCGTCAGGGCCAATATTTCACTCATGGGTTGAATGTACATACCTTCGCGGGTATTGAGGGTGGTGATCACCCCATCCTGGCGGGCATAAAAGGGAACACGGTATTGGGTGGTTTGGGTTCTGGCGAGCTCTTTAATCTGCGCCTGAGTCATACCGAGCAACTCAAGTCGCAGATTGGCTTTACGCAGCAACTCTTTATAGCGACCTGATTCACCTGCTTTTTTAACTGTGTCTATCGCAAGCAGATAATCATCCTGAGCGTTCACCAGATCCGGCGAATAGATTTCATAGAGCAACTGCCCTTTACTGACCTTGTCGCCAACGGCGTTGACCTTGAGGGTTTCGATCCAACCATTCAATCGGGCGTGAACGTGGTGAATCTGGCGTTCGTCGTATTCGATTTGGCCGACGGTATCGACAAATTTCCACAGGGTTTGGCGCTCGGCCTTGGCAACCCTGAGAGCCAGCGCCTGCTGCATGCTGCCCGAAACGTCGACCTGAACTTCCTGGCCACCTCCGAGTTCAACCTTTTCGAGGTCCATGCCACAGATAGGACAAGAGCCGGGTTCATCGCTGATGATATGGGCGTGCATGGGGCAGACATACTTTACCGTGCCGCCATCGATTGGGTTGGCAGCGGGCTTGGCGAAAATGTCTTTTGGCGCAGACTGATGGGCACTGTTATCTGCGGCGCCCTTCTGTTCAGCCTGTGGCTCAGATTCTTCTTCCTCTTCTTTTTCAACCAGGAACATCTTGCACTTGGGGCAGCGGCTGGGCTCATGGCTTTCCACTTCGGGATGCATGGGGCAGATGTAGGTCTTGTGTGCGGCAACCAAGGGTTCGCCGGACTGCGCCGAGGCACCTGCACCGGGCACCAGAAACATCTTGCACTTGGGGCAGCGGCCGGGCTCATGGCTTTCTACTTCGGGGTGCATGGGGCAGTGATAAATGGCAGCCTCAGTGGCCTCAGAAGCCGGAGACTGCTGTGGGCTTTCGGCCAATACCATGGCAGGCATACCAGGTCCAAAGGCCAGGCTTGCACCTATCAGCAGCAGAGCGCTTTTTTGCTTTTTCGTGTTCATAGTAAACCTCATTTCCACCCTTGGCCTATCAGTGATGCTGATGGTTCATGGCTTTTTTCGGACAGTTGGCGCAATGCTCACCCTTGGCTGCAACCGGCTCGAGATCCATGCCACAGTCTGGGCAGGAATCACCGGCAGCGCCGGTTACCTTGGGATGCATAGGACAGGCGTGAGTATGCTTAGCCTCAAGATCCATGCCGCATTTCGGGCAGCTGTCACCGGTTTTACCGGTAACCTCAGGATGCATGGGGCAGGCGTGGCTCGCTTCGGCGGCCGCTGCATTATGGGCATGATGCTCATGGGCAGGGTTTGCCTGGGCGCCAACGGACAGAGTGACAGACAAAAGGGCGGCCAAAAACAGGCCAATCAGTGTTTTCATAGAGATACTCCACTCGGGTCAGCCGCAGACAAGTATCACGGCAAAGACCTAATATTCAAATAAGCTGAATTAATTGCGTATTTTTAGGGCGTGCACTCAGGCCCTGGGGGGCTTGAAGGCGGCAGTGGGCGCAATAGAGTGGAAATGAGGCGAGGGAAGCGCCATGGCTTCTTCCGGACCAAAGGAAAATGGCCAGACATTGCCAATGGGCAGGCTCAGACTAACAGAGATGGTCAGACAATGACTGCAGTCACCGGTACAAAACCCATTGCCATCGCAACAGGAGGACATGCTGTGGTCGGGAAGCATGGGCATATCCAGGCTGTCACAACAGTCATGGGTTGAATCGGCCATCTCAGTGTGATGAGTCATGACGGCGCTATCCATGGTCATGGGCATGTCAGATGGCATTACCATGGCGTGGCCATTACCCGCCATTGCCTGTCCCACAAGGGCAAGCAGGGTAATAATCACCAGCAATGGTTTACGCAGCATCAGCGACATAAAGACCTCGGACCATGAACAGCGACGATATTATCACAGCGCCATTAATTGGATATTGATTTTTCTCACAAACCCACAGCCTTTATTGTGCTGCCGCCATTTTTGCCATCATAGCTGCATGGTCGAGCAAGGCTACATGCCCTGCCGGCTTGCCGTCGCGAACGAGATTCGCCTTGGGAGCATTGAGAAAGCGCTTGGCCTCGTCATAGCTGTAAAGCCTGGGTAACTTCAGGGTCAGTACCTGCTCATCTCCAACCGACAGCGGCAAATAAAGTGGGCCGGAACGCAGCCATTGGCCTGAATCGTCGGCACTGCTGGCATAGTGTTCTTCAAAGCTCAGCTCAAGCAAGTAGCTGCCGTTTGAAAGTATAAGCGCTTTGTCCGCTGGACGCTCGCCATTGACGGCATTCAATCCAAGTTGTTCTGGCAGGCTAATGGTGGCAGCGCCGGCGAAAGACGAAAGCAGCAGACCGGCAGTGATAGCGAAAGATATGATAAAAGTTTTCATGCAAATACTCCTCGGGCAGACAAAATATTGCCCAAAAATTCGACATTAATTTGGTTGTGAGCGGTAACACTCAAGCCAAATCAGGCGGCGGAGTTTGCAAAGAACCTGTAAAGGTGATCAGGCTCCAGGAGGCAGTGGCTATGGCGTCCCGGGAGTGATGATGGTTGATATGCAGCGCAAGCACGGGGAGACCCATTGACGAGGTACAGTGACTGGCGCAGTCGGCCTGGGAGCCGCTCGCACAGTATGTCCGGCAATCCGCATTGTGTTTGCCGGTCATCATCATGGTACTCATCTGGCTGTGGTCGGAGGGCGTTGCCACATCATGGCTTAGAGCATCTGATGCAGTATGCCCCATGGACACGCTCATTGGCGCTTTCACAATAGACACAAAAGCCTGTACCGGGGTCAGTATTTGCCCCAGCAGCATGGTGATCAGCAAGAGTTTTAATGCCAGGTGCGGCAGTCTCAGGCTCATGGTTGGCTCCGTGTATGTGTCGATTAGTCAGACCGGGGATGGGGAACAAAAGTTCCCGCGCAAACGACGAACTGAAACTTTAAATTGATAATTAATGAGTTTTTCGGCAATGCATGTGCTATACGGCTTGCAAGCCCTCAGGCTTTACTTTAGCTTTTAATGTTGAAATATCAGGGAAGACGTTATCGAACGGGCAAAGTTTGCGCTGGATCTCAATCCCACACAAAATTAGGCTGCTCGCTCAAAAATCCCGGTTAGCATCAAATTTCTTAAACCAAAATTACCCTACTATTGGGCTACTAAAAAAATAACCCTAAAAATTTAGGAGATAGAGTGATGAACTGGCGTGCACTATTCAAACCCAGCGCGAAATACTCAATATTTGCCCTGTTGGTGGTAGGTATTGTGGTTGGCGTTGTAGGCTACTTTGCGACTCAAACTACTTTGCATATGACCAGTACAGACGAGTTCTGTATGAGCTGTCACAGCAACCATTCACTGAAAGACGAAGTACTGGCGTCTGCCCATGGCAACAATAAAAATGGTATTGTTGTAGAGTGTCAGCAGTGTCACATTGCCCAGGAGCCTTTTGCTTACCTGAAGAAGAAAATCATTGTGTCCAAGGACGTTATTGGTTTCCTGACTATCGATGGTTTCAACACCCAGGAATGGCTTGAAGCAAACCGCAAGGAACAAGCTGAACTCGCCCGTGACTACCTGCGTTCCATCGATTCGTCCACCTGTCAGAACTGCCACAATCGTATTTACGAAAATCAGTCTGAAAACATGAGCAAGATGGCCGTGCGTATGCACAGCAACAACTTCAAGAAAGATCCAGAAAGTCGCAAGACCTGTATCGATTGCCACAAAGGTGTTGCCCACCCTTATCCAAAGAGCTGATAGCGGCACTTGCGATAGCGATCACCCGATAGCAAAAAGCCCCGATCCCGGGGCTTTTTTGTTTGGTGACCAGGGTTAACCCTGGCGGGCGTCGGCTTCAAACTTAGCCAGAGCCCTGGCGCGGTATTCCAGCAGCGCAAATACCCCAAAGGCAAACATCTGCAGATAGTCACTGCCTTTGAGTGGTAAGAGTTTCCTGAACAGCAGGTGAAACACCCCCAACTGGAAGCTGTGCATCACCAGTGTGACCCCCAGCAAAAGCTTCAGCAGGGTGCCTATGTTGCCATCGAAAGGGGCCATCAGGTTGTAACCCATCATTGCCCAGGCGCCCAGTGTCGCGATTTTTCCAAATACTATCAGCCATTTCATCATGCTTGTTCTCCCGGGGTGAATTGCAGCAAACGGTAGCACACCTGACCGGCTGTCTTGTGTTTAAGCTCGGTAAAGCCTTGTGGCAGCGGCATGCTCACGAGTTCGCTTTCGGTCTCGAGATACACGAGTGCATCCTCATTCAGCCAGCCATGGTCCTTGAGGGCGATGAGGGTGGCGTCTGCCAGGCCTTTGCGAAATGGCGGGTCGATAAAGACGATATCGAAACCTTCGGCGGCGCCAGCCGCCAGCAGCGCCAGGGTATCGCCATTAACCACCTCGGCACAGTCGCACTTTAAGGTTTGCAGATTGGCTTTCAGCTGATTGGCCGCTTCCCGTTGAAGTTCAAACACCTTGGCGAAGCTTGCGTAGCGTGAAAGTGCCTCCAGCGCCAGAGCGCCGCTGCCACCAAAGCAATCCAGTACCCGGGCGTGTGGCAGGTCGGCCGCTATCCAGTTGAACAGGGTTTCACGTACTCTGTCGGTGGTAGGGCGCAGTCCCTCCAAATCTTTAATGGGCAGCTTACGCGAGCGCCACTGGCCGCCAATGATCCGAACCTGTCCCGACCCCATGGCGCCGCTTGCTTTGGTGCCCGGCCCTCGCCCGGCAGATGAACGATTTCTGCTCATTGATTTCCCGTCATTTTGCCCGAAGAAAGAAAGTGGTAGACTAGGCCACCCCGTAAAAGGTCGTCATTTTAACGTAAAGCGTATCCTCAGGGATACCTTCCCAGACGGCACGGAATGACCGATGAAGCCGTGGCTTCGTAAACGGCCCAGTGCCAACACAGACCGGTACCACAGATGTCAAAGAAAGGTTTTTTCTCCTGGTTCCGCCGGGACAAGGATGATGCGGCCGCAAAGCAGGCCGAAGCAGAACACGCGCTCGCCGAACCGGCTCAGTCAGAAAGCGCTGCGGCCGAACAAGCTGAGCGTGAAGCCGCTGAGCAGGTCGCCGCTGAAGCGGCAGCCGAAGCTGCCCGCTTGGAAGCAGAACGTCAGGAAACCGCTCGTCTTGCCGCTGAACAGCTGGAAGCCGAGCGTATCGCTGCCGAACAAGCCGAGCAGGAACGCATTGCTGCCGAGCAGGCCGCAGCCGAAGCTGCCCGTTTGGAAGCAGAGCGTCAGGAAGCGGTCCTCCGTGCAGCAGAGCAGCTTGAAGCCGAGCGTATTGCCGCCGAACAAGCCGAACAGGAACGCATTGCTGCCGAGCAGGCCGCAGCCGAAGTTGCCCGTTTGGAAGCAGAACGTCAGGAAGCCGCTCGTCTTGCCGCTGAACAGCTGGAAGCCGAGCGTATCGCTGCCGAACAGGCGGAACAGGAACGCATTGCCGCCGAGCGGGCCGAAGCAGAGCGAATCGCCGCCGAAGCCGCCGCTCAAGCTGAACAGGCCGAAGAACTTCAGCCGGAGCCTCAGGCAAAGCCGGTGAAAGAAGGCTTCTTCGCTCGCCTGAAGCGCGGCCTGATGCGCACCAGCGAGAACATTGGCAGTGGCTTTATTGGCCTGTTTCGCGGAAAGAAAATTGATGATGAGCTGTTTGAAGAACTGGAAGAGCAGCTGCTGATTGCCGATGTGGGTGTAGAAACCACATCAAGGCTTATCAAGAGTCTGACCGAGCATGCCAGCCGCAGGCAGCTGAAAGATGCCGAGGCACTTTACGAGCTGCTGCGTGAAGAAATGCAGCGCACCCTGGAGCCGGTGAGTGTGCCCCTGGTGCCTGAAAATGCACAGGGCCCTTATGTGATCCTGATGGTGGGTGTAAACGGTGTGGGTAAAACCACCACCATCGGCAAGCTTGCCAAGCAGTACCAGAGCCAGGGCAAGAGTGTGATGCTGGCCGCCGGTGATACCTTCCGCGCCGCCGCCGTTGAGCAGCTGCAGGTATGGGGCCAACGCAACAATATCCCCGTGGTGGCCCAGCATACAGGCGCCGACAGTGCCTCAGTGCTGTTTGACGCCTTGCAATCGGCCAAGGCCAAGGGTGTGGACGTGCTGATTTGCGACACAGCCGGCCGTTTGCAGAACAAGAACCACCTGATGGAAGAGCTGAAAAAAGTGGTGCGGGTGATGAAGAAGCTCGATGAGAGCGCGCCCCACGAAGTCATGCTGACCCTGGATGCCAGCACGGGCCAGAATGCCATCAGCCAGGCCAAGTTGTTCCAGGAAGCCGTGGGCGTGACAGGTATCTCCATTACCAAGCTTGATGGTACCGCAAAAGGCGGAGTTATCTTTGCCATTGCCGATAAATTTGGTATTCCTATCCGTTACATAGGTGTTGGCGAACAGATTGACGATCTGCGCGTGTTCAATGCCCGCGACTTTATCGATGCCCTGTTCAGTCAGGAGAAAACGGATAACCCATGATTCGATTTGAGCAGGTCAGCAAGGTCTACCCCGGCGGCCAGAAGGCGCTGTCCGATGTGAATTTCCATCTGCGCCGCGGCGAGATGGCGTTTCTCACCGGCCATTCGGGGGCGGGAAAGAGCACCCTGCTCAAACTCATCACGGTTATCGAACGCGCCAGTGCCGGTAAGGTGTTTATCAACGGCCACGATATCGCCGATATCAGCCGCCGTCATGTGCCTTATCTGCGCCGCGAAATCGGCATGATTTTCCAGAATCACCATCTGTTGATGGACCGCAGCGTATTCGACAATGTTGCGCTGCCGCTGGTGATTGAAGGCTTCAGCCACGGTGAAATCAAAAAGCGGGTCGCCGCCGCGCTGGATATGGTGGGCCTGTACGGCAAAGAGCGCCATAACCCCATCATGCTCTCCGGCGGTGAACAGCAGCGGGTCGGCATTGCCCGGGCCATCGTCAACAAGCCGGCCCTCCTGCTTGCCGACGAGCCCACGGGCAACCTGGACCCCAAGTTGTCCATGGACATCCTCCGATTATTCGAAACCTTCAATGATGCCGGCACCAGCGTGCTGATTGCCACCCACGATCTTGGGCTTATAGCCCGGATGAAATACCGCACCCTGACATTGCGTCAGGGCCGCATGCTGGGGGCGCGTGAAATCGGCGAGCCCCTGCGTCCGGGTGTATAAGGAGCCAAGATGCGCGAACATGGCGAACTGACCCGCAGCAAGCTGCCCATCAGTGGGCAAATTGTGATGTTTTTCATCCGCCACATTCAGCAGGGGATGGCCAGTATCGGTGAGCTGTGGCGCAATCCGGTATCGTCGCTGATGACCATGGCGGTGCTGGGTGTAAGCCTGAGTCTGCCTGCCGCGTTGCAGGTACTGGTCAAAAACGCCGATTCCATTACCCAGTCCTGGAATAACGCCGCCGAAATCTCGCTGTTTATCGAAGAGGGTAAGAACGAGCAGGCGATACAAAGCCTTATTTCCCGCATCAAGGTGTACCCGGAAGTCGCCGAGGTGCACTACATCAACCGGGATGAGGCGCTGGCTGAATTCCAGCGCCTGTCAGGCTTTGGTGAAGCGCTGTCCTATCTGGACTCGAACCCCCTGCCCGCGGTGGTGACTGTGCTGCCCACCGAGAAATACTCAAGCCCCATAGGTGCCCGCGAGCTTTTGACCAAGCTTGAGCGTGAGCAGGGCGTCAGCTTTGGCCGGCTGGATATAGAGTGGCTGGAGCGATTGCAGGCCGTGGTGCGTTTGCTCGAACGCACCGTGCTTGCCTTAGCCGCGCTTCTGGTGGTGGCTGTGGTGCTTATCATAGGCAATACCATCCGCCTTGCTATCATGAACCGGCGCAATGAAATCGAGGTGATGAAGCTGGTGGGGGCCACCGAGGCTTTTATTCAGCGGCCGTTTTTGTACACAGGTATCTGGTATGGCGTGATAGGCGGTATGCTGGCCTGGATCATCATTAACCTGCTGGTGTGGTATCTCGATGGCGCCATTGCCGAGCTGCTCGGGCTCTACGGCAGCGATATTGAAATGGCTTCCTTAAGCTTTACCGAGTTGGTGCAGCTGGTGTTTCTGGCGTCTTTCCTCGGTTGGCTTGGTTCTTATTTGTCTGTGCGTCAGCACCTTAGGGCGATAGAGCCATCCTGAGTCAGCGGGCATTCTGGCTGATAAATGAACGAATGTTCACTTGTGATGTCCAATTTGCAGAGCGAAAATACGGCTCAGTGCTCACCACGGGCATTTTGGATGCCAGATGCTTGCTTGACATGACATGTCAGATGGCCGATAGTTCATCAGCTCGGTTTGGCCGCCATCCGGCGTCGAATACGGGCTTTAGTGAGAAGTAATCAGGAGTACCAATGACTGGACAAACGCAATCAATGGCACTGATGGTCCCCCAGGGAGCCAGTAGCCTTGAAGCTTATATTCACTCGGTCAACAGCATGCCCATGCTGGAGGCGGAGCAGGAGTATCAGCTCGCCAAGCGTTTGCAGGAAACCGGTGACCTGCAGGCAGCAAAGCAGCTGATTATGTCCCACTTGCGCTTTGTGGTTCATGTGGCCAAGAGCTACTCAGGCTATGGCCTGCCACAGGCAGACCTGATCCAGGAAGGCAATATTGGCCTGATGAAGGCCGTTAAACGCTTCGATCCCGATGTGGGTGTGCGTTTGGTGTCTTTTGCCGTGCACTGGATCAAGGCAGAAATTCACGAATATGTGCTGAAAAACTGGCGCATTGTCAAAGTGGCCACCACCAAGGCCCAGCGCAAGCTGTTCTTCAATCTGCGTAAAGCCAAGCAGCGTTTGGGCTGGTTCTCAGACGACGAAGTGGCCATGGTGGCAGAAAACCTGGGTGTGTCCAAAGAAGATGTGACCGAAATGGAGTCGCGTATGGCGGCTCAGGATCAAGCCTTCGATTTGGTAAACGATCACGACGACGATGAAGGCTTCGCCCCGGTGCACTATCTGGAAGATCACTCTTCCGATTTGGCTGCCAATATTGAAAACGACAACTGGGAATCCAATGCCCAGAACCGTTTGATTTCCGCCATCAAGACCCTCGATGAGCGCAGCCAGCATATTCTGCGTGCCCGCTGGCTGGATGACGACAAGGTCACCCTGCAGGAGTTGGCCGAGCAATATCAGGTGTCGGCCGAGCGTATTCGTCAGCTTGAAAAGAACGCCATGAACAAGCTCAAGGCGCGTATGGAAGCCTGATTAAGCTTACGTAAAAGAAAACCGGCCTTTTGGCCGGTTTTTTGTTTATGGGTATCCGTCAGGCATTCACAGGTTTTGGCGCCCTGGCCTCACTGTGGTTCACCGGCGCGCAGCGCTGCGGCCACCACCGCCTTACGGTTGGTTTTCAGGCCACGGGTTGCCACATCGGGCCAGGCTTGATAAGCGCGAGGCCGTTTAAAGCGGGCGATACGGCTTGCAAGAAAGTCATCCAATTCCGCTTGGGTGGGCATGGCATTGCGGCAGCGCAGCAGCGCATGGGGCAAGAGGCCAAAGGTGTTATCGGCTTTGGGATAAACGATGGCCTCCAGCACCTGTGGATGCTGGCACAGCGCCGCTTCAATTTCTTCCGGATGCAGGTTTTCGCCGCCGCAGATAAACATGTTATCGAGCCGTCCCGACACAAAAAGCCTGCCTGATTCGTCCAGATACCCACAGTCCTTGGTGGCAAACCAGCCGTCATCGGTGAGCGGTAATCTGAGGCCATCCTCCTCAAGATACCCCAGGAACAGGGTCTCGCCCCGCACCTGAATTTCCCCCTCACGTATTCTGAGCTCCCGTCCCGGCAACAGGGCGCCGCTGGCACCCTGGCTATTGGCGGGGCCGGTGGTGATTTGCGAGCTCATTTCCGTCATGCCGTAACTGGTAAAGGCACAGATCCCCAGCGCCTCAAGTCGTGAAAGCAAGGCCCCGCCGATGGCGCCGCCCCCCAGCAGCAACGCCTTGACCGAGTTAAGTGAGTCTGGAGAGTCCTCAAGCAGGGCAGTGAGCTGTGCCGCCACCAAAGAGACATGGGTGGGCGACAGTGCTGACATGGCCTGTGCGACCGACCGCTGCTTTGTCGGCGTTTGCTGCTCCGGTAAGGCCACCGCCGCCCCGGCGAGGGCACAGCGATTGAGAATGGCTATACCGCCGATATGAAACAGCGGCAGTGACAGGAGCCAGCGATCGCCCGGCGACAGTGGGATAAGGCATCGGGCTCCCTCTGCACTGGCAATGTGATTGGCCAGAGTATGCACTGCCGCCTTGGGCTCGCCCGTGGAGCCTGAACTCAGCACCAGATTGACCGGCTGCAACAAATCGAGGATTGCGGCGACAGGAGGTGCCTCGGTGCTTGCGGCCATCCCCCTGGTCGTGTCCTCAAGGTGAATACGGGGCAATGCAGGGCAGAGCCTGTCCAGTGCCGGGGCGTGCAGGGCATCAAGGGCAAAGCGACGTATCAGGCCTTCAAGCTGAGATTCTGGGAATCGCCATGACAGGGGGCAAAAAAGTGCGCCCGCTTCGGCGCAGGCCCAGTAGAGGATTATCTGCTCGACACTGTTCGGGCCAATCACCCCGAGACGCTTTATCTTTTGCGCCTTAAGCTGCTGAGCGACCTCTCGCACCCGCCTGGCCAGCAACTCGAAAGACAGCACGTATTCCGGCGTTATCAGTGCATGGGCATCGGGCCAGGTGGCCGCTGCTTGCTGCAGTGGCGAGATGGACAGCTGAGGGTAGGTTGAACGCTGAGGGCTCACAGCAGCGAGGCTCCGAGTTCACAGCCAAGCACAGGCCCGGGGGCTTCTGGCGTGAGACAGCGCTTCTGTCCGTGTGAGACGATGCAGTCGGCTTCAAAGGGAAACAGGGTGTCGAGCCCAGGTGCTTCTTCCGGGGTGACCTGTTTGGCAAAGGCCGCCAGCGCTGAGATACCCAATGACGACTCCAGTGCTGAGCTGATAACACAGCGAATGCCCCGCGAGTGGGCGTCATCAATAAATGCCTGCACCCGGGCGGGCGAGCCCAGCAGCATGGGCTTTAACACCAATGCCCTCAGCCCCTGAGACTGGGGATCTTCAGGGAAGTGAAAGTCTGACAGGGCAAGAGACTCATCAAGCGCATAGCCGATACCAACGGCCCGGAAGAGTGCTGGATTGTCGGCCGGGTTGCGACAGGGCTCTTCGATATAGTCGATGGCATCCCTGGGCAGGCAAGCACAAAAATCAATGGCATCGTCCAGTTCAAAGCCCTGATTGGCATCGAGCCGCAGCTTCAGTTGTGGCCGCTCTGCAAGAATCCCATGGATAAGCTTCAGCTCTGTTTCCATGGAGGTTTGGCCCACCTTTACCTTAACGAAGCGGGTCTGTGCTGGCAGCGCTTTGACACGCTTTCGCACGGCCTCCAACGGCTCGTCCTCGCCAAGGTAGATAAGTGGGATGTCCGGCATCGGGTGGGCTATATCATCAGACAACTGCTCACTAAGTTGTTCGTTGAGTTGGGCAGCAAGTATACCAAGCCCCCAGGCTACAGCGTCCTGCGAAACCGAATCGGCCATGGCTTCAAGCTTGGCCACCCAATCAGCTGCATCTGATGATGTTCTGCCAGCCAAGCCGCTTTTTAACGTATCAATGCAGTCGTCAATGGACTCGGCGCTGAAGCCAAGGATGGGCGCGCCATCCATATCCGGGCCGCTTAAGGGCGCAATCTCGGCAAAGACCCTTTTCTCGCCGGTACTCGCTTCGAGCACCAAACCTGTGCGATGCATGATGCGCTGCTTACCCACGGGCAGCGGACGACTGAGGGCGATGCGGTAAGGGTAGAGGGCAAAAGAAAGTTCAGACATGCGATTGACCCATGCTGGAGTGATGGAATATGCCCTGAAGCAGGCTGTGTGCGAACCGGCCTGGCTGCTCGGCATGACAATTGTGGCCAGCGCCTTGGATTGTAAACAAGTGGATACCAGATTGATGCTGCTGCCACTGGTTGGCGAGGCCGGTAAATTTGTGGTCCCACTCACCCACATAGAGATTCACCGGGCAGGGCAAGGCGGCGGGCACGGCCCTGAGGTCATCTTGATTTGCCAGTGAGGTGGCCAGATACATCTGCACCAAGGCCTGGCGGTTTGCCTCTTTATGCTGCCCACTGCGCCGAGCCACCAGTGCCTGACGGGCATCGTCATCGAGATGGGCAAATACCCCCTGCCGATACCAGACATCGAGAAACGCTGGCAGGGGTTTGGAGGCAAGTTGCTCGGCCCAGCGACTATCGGCCGCGAGCCGTTCGGTCTTGTCACCGCCACTCACAAGCCCCGGGTGGCAGGACTCGAGGTTGAGGCTAAGCAGTCTGCTCGGCGCCATATGGGCGAGGTGTAAGGCTAAACGGCCACCGAGTGAATAACCCAGTAGGTGAAACTCAGTCACGTCGTGTTTATCAAGCCAGTCGAGCAGGACAAGGCAGACCTTGTCAAACGGGCTGCTGCCATTGCCGCCAAGCTGACTCTCGGCCCTATCGTCGAACTGCACGTCAAGAGGCGTCATACCGTGCCCCGGTAAGTCGGGGGTGAGCAAGCGAAAGTGGGGCTCAAGTTCGGGCGTTAATGTATCCCAGTCGCTGCCACAACCTAAAAAACCATGCAGCATCAGCAGGCAGGGCTTCAGCGGCTGCGTATCCACTCGGCCATTCTCCTTATCTGATTGCTGGCTTGATCCTGCGCCACAGTCACTTCAATCACAGAGGCACCCGGGTGTTCCAGCGCCGCCTGATAGGCATCGATAAAGGCCTCCATATCTTCGGCCCGGTCGTAAGGCAGGCCAAACATGGCGGCGCCATAGCCAAACTCCAGCCCATGGCTGAGTCGATAGAAATGGCTGCGAAGCTCTTCTGTGGGCACCGGCAGCAAGTTGAATATGTTGCCGCCATCATTGTTGAGTACCACTATCACCAGGGGCGACTGACAATCCCGGGCGAGTGCCAATGAGTTCAAGTCGTGCAGTGCCGACAAATCGCCGAGTATAAGGGTGGTGGGGCGCCCCTGATGACGGGCCACACCGCAGGCGGTGGCGATAAGACCATCGATGCCGGACGCGCCCCTGTTGGTATAGGTGGACGCGGCGCAGCAGCCTATGGGAGCAAACATATCGTAGAGGCGTACAGGCAGGCTGTTACCGATAAAGAGTTGCTGCTCGGCGGTATGACTGGCCGCTATGGCGCGAATAACCTGCGCCTCGCCGAATTCTCCGCCATCAATATGATGGATAAAGTCCTGCTCAACGGATTGATTTAAGGTGATGAGCTGCGCAGCCCAGTTGGCCTCAGATGAGCGGGGCCAATCCAGCGAGCACAGATCCCCCGCCCGCCCAAGCCAAAGTTGCTTGTTGCTGTGGCTGGGGTCGAGTCGTTCCTGATGGGGCAATACCTGCCAGTAGCTGTGCCAGTCTTTTTCGGCCAGATAACTGATAAGACGCTTCGACAGGAGCCTGCCGCCAAAGACCAGTACCCGTTCGGCCTGATCCAACAGGGCACGGGCCCTGGGGTTCAACAGCAGCTGATCGATATGCCCTATGGCGCCCGGATGCTGGCGCAGTTGGCTTTGGGCATCGGTCAGCAGCGGCCAACCCAGTTTTTGCGACAAGGTGATGAGTTCTGTCGGGGCTTCGGCTTCGGTAAGCGTGCCTGCGACTATGACCCCTTTACCGTGGACAAAGCGCATCATGGCATCCCTGGGCGGGAAGGCGCTGAGGTTGGCATTGGCCACCGAGAGATAAGGTGCCTGGGTATCCTGCCACTGGCCAAGACGGCTTAAATAGCCGTCGAATTGCTCGAACCTGTGGTCAGAGGGGTACAGGGGCTCGGGATACATGCAATTGATGTGCAGCGGCCGGTCGAGATTGGCCAACTTTTCATCGAGGGCACTGAGCAGCACTTCCGGGCCAATTCGCAGATCCGGTGTCGGCAGGTTGAGCTGGCGGGCATAGCTGCCAAAAATACCTGGCTGATCAATAGCCTGATTGGCGCCGCAGCCAATCAGTTCCCAGGGTCTGTCCCCGGAGAGAATAATCAGGGGCACGTGGGTCAGGGAGGCTTCAACAATGGCTGGATACAGGTTGGCCACGGCGGTACCCGAGGTGGTGATGATGGCCACCGGTGCCTTGCTGGCTTTTGCCAGCCCGAGTGCGAGGAACCCCAGACCCCGTTCATCAAAATGCAGATGCCGGGTCAGTTTGTCCTGGGCGGCGGCAGCCAGCGTCAGTGGTGTCGAGCGGGAGCCCGGTGCCATGCACAGGTGCATTACACCGTGACGGGTGAGCTCCTCCAGAATCAAAGAGCCCCACAACAAATTGAGTTCGGCAGTACTCGAATGCAAGTGATCCATGGTGAAAAGGGATTGGATAACAGTGACCTTAGTGTACCCCTAACCTTGGCAGTTAACAGGCTAATTTTGTCAGACTTAGCATTAGGTCTCGCTAATTGTCACGCAGTCCATCGGTTTGGCTCAAAACCGCGTAGATAGAACACCTGTGCATCACAGTTGTACTATTTCATGGTCACAATTAGCCGTAGCGAGTGAGGCGGAATCTGACCGCTGGATTAATAATTCGTGCACTCATTGTCCTGCCGTTTGCTGATTTCCACACCCATAGGATCTGAATGTGCTTGAGGTCAGGGCGCGAGATTGTTAATCCACTCGCTCATCACCACGTGGGTTTTGATTTTTACAATTTCAGTGTGGGTGTCGATATATTCACGGATTTCGTGCAGGCGACGCATGGAGGGGGCATGGACATACACCAGCAGGTCCATATCACCGGAGATCCCATGGCAGGTAAGCACTTCAGGAATGGCATGGAACACGTGCACCACATCGGCACAGCGGGGGCACTTATGCTGAATTTCAAAGTAGGCCGATACGCCTTCTTTTTGCGATTCGGACAGGAGTACCTGATAGCCGCGGATCACCCCGGATTGTTCAAGCTTTTTAATACGTTCTGAAACCGCACTGCGAGACAGATTCACTTCGTCGGCAATGGTTGAAATGCTTCTTCTGGCGTCCTGGCGCAATGCCTGAATAATGGCCTGATCAAACTTGTCCAACCTTAAGACTCCTCGATGATTAACATTTGCCGACGAAATGCCGGAATTGTGGTTAAAAACCGCTAAAATGACGGCTAAAGTCAACCTAGTGCTGGAGAAGGGCGGCAGAATGTGACCCGACTCAGGGCTATACTTTGCCTAATTTCCCGCAGCAATAATCTAACAGATGGAACATATCAAAGGAACGATCGGCCGCTGGCAAGGCGCCGGACTCATGGCCACCACTTTACTGGGCACTGGGGTGTTTATTTTGCCGCAGATGACCCTGGCCAAAGCCGGTACCAGCGCACTTTGGGCATGGGCGTTACTGACCCTTGCCATTATTCCCGTGACTCTGGTGTTTGGCCGATTGGCGAGTCGTTTCCCCCATGCTGCCGGGCCAGCCTTCTTTGTGGAAAAGGCCTTTGGCCGTACGCTGGGGCGCAGCATCGGGCTTATCTTTTTGTTGGTGATCCCCATGGGGGCGCCCGCCGCCATTTTGATGACCTTTCAGTTTGTCACCGCCATACTGCCATTGGCGGGTGCTGAACTGTTAGTCGCGCAGCTGCTGGTCATAGGTTTGCTGTGGTTCGCGAATCTCAAGGGATTGCAGGTGTCAGCCAAGGCGCAGTTCGCTCTGACCCTGGGGATAGTGGCCGTGGTGCTCGCGCTCTTTATGGGCCTGGGGGTGCAACATCACGCCGTCAAATTGCCGGATTTTGAATCAGCCTGGCAGACCGGCCCCATGATGCTGGCTGCAGGCATCGCCTTCTGGAGCTTCCTCGGGGTTGAGGCCATGACCCACCTGGCACACGATTTTCGCGAGCCGGAAAAAGACATGATCCCGGCCATGATGCTGGGCACAGTGCTGGTGGGGCTGATTTATCTGGGCTGCACCAGCTTGCTGTGGCTGGTGCCATCCGTCACGGGCGTGGCCATGATGGGAGTATTCGATACCCTGCTTGGGGGCGGCGGTGCTCAGGTGATTGGTGTGCTGGGCGTTTCCGCGGGCCTGGCCACTGTAAACGTCTATGCCGGCAGTGCTGCCCGGTTGCTGTGGAGCTTCAGCCGCGAGGGCATTATGCCGCGCTATTTCCAGCGCCTGAATGATCATGGGGTGCCGGTGCGTGCTCAAACGGCTATTTTGGGCGCCATGGCAGCGGTGCTGACGCTGGTGTTTGTGTTCGAGCAGGATCTGGAACAGCTGATTGCCTGGAGCAACGGGGTGTTTGTGATTATCTATGCCATGTCGATGCTGGCTGCCTGGCGCCTGTTGGGTACCTCGTCCCGCCACTGGATCCTGTTGGGGCTTGGATTCTGTATTGCGCTGGGGCTGTCCCTTGGTGAGCGTATGGCCTACGCCATCATGCTGCTGATGCTGGTGTTGCCCCTGCTGTGGTGGCAGAAGGGGCATTTGCAGCGTAAAGCCGGTGGCGCCTGTTAAATCCGCTGATCCAGGCTGAAGTCGAGGCGAATTTGCTGGTTACTCACACCAACGGGTTTGCCATCGACCATCTTGGGTTTGTACTTCCAGCGTTTTACCGCGTCGCGGGCGGCGGCATCGAAGGTGCGTTTGGGGTTGGCGTCCAACACCCGCACATTGGTGGTGCTGCCATCGGCGGCGATATCAAAGCCCAACACCACAAAGCCTTCCTTGCCGTTTTGGGCGGCGCTGATGGGGTAGTTGGGCTGGATTTGCACAACCGGCACGGCATCATAGTCTGAGTTGCCAAAGTTTGAACTGCCGTGGGATACCGGCGGAAGTTCTATCGTGGGTGAGTCTACCGCTACTTCACTTCCTGAGCTTTCCGCGGTTGTGGCGATTTCCACCGGTTTTATCGGTTCAGGCATCGGCGGTGGCGTGGTATCTCGAATGGGTCTTGGTTCCTCTCTGTCCGGCATGTGTACCAGGGGTTCTGGCGTAGCAGTCTGCTCCTGATATTCCACCGGAGGCTGTTTTACCAGATAGGCCATAAAGACGAACAGCCCCAGGGTGACCAAGGCGCCCAACATGCCCAGCGTACCTTTTTGCATCAGCGATTTACCCATATCCACCTTCCTGTGTTGTATTGGCTTTCACTGATATAGCTAGCAGTTCGAAATTTAACCGGCAAACATTTCCTTACACTTTTCCTCAATAAAAGCAAATATTTACAAATAATAAACAGATAAAAAACCTTTTATTTACCAAGATGGTGGTGCAAATAACTATTGGGGGAAAAACATGAAAGCTGTGAGTGTATGGAGTTTGTTGGCTCTGAGCCTTTTGGTGCCTGCGGTGGTCGATGCCCGTGAAATTGGTCCGCATATTCGCAATGCAATGACTGATAAAGCGCGGCCTGCAGCCGATCGTGGACGGGATATCCAGCGCAAGCCGGACCTTATCCTGAGTTACTTTGAGGTGGCGCCCGGACAAAAGGTGCTGGACCTCTTTTCCGGTGGTGGCTATTACACCGAGCTGCTTGCCCGTGCCGTCGGCAAAGATGGTCGGGTGGTGGCCCACAACAACCAGGCTTACCTGCCCTTTGCCGGCGATGAACTCAAGCAAAGGGACTACGCTGCCCGCTTACCCAATGTGGAAACCTTATTGGCTGAGGCAAATGATCTGCACTTTGTCGACCAGAGTTTTGACCGGATATTTTTCGTGCTGGGATTTCATGATGCGCTCTACAGCACCCAGGACTGGCCCTCGATTGACGTGGATAAGCTGGTGGCTCTGATGCTGAGCTCGCTTAAGTCCGGTGGCCAGGTTGCGATTATCGATCACAGGGCTAAACCCGGCAGCGGTGCCGACGTGGCAGAGCAGCTGCATCGCATGGATCCCGTCCTGGTAATAGAAAAAATGACAGAGGCAGGTTTCAGGTATGACGGTGAGTTGGATGCGCTGGCCAACAAGTCCGATCCGCTGGATATCTCGGTGTTTGATAAAAGTATCCGGGGCCACAGCGACAGATTCGTACTTAAGTTTACTAAACCCTGAACCCCGCTGGCGGCTGAATCTTCTGGACTATAGTTTATTTGTCACCCAGAGGAGAAAGTCCCATGCATTCAGCCGCACTGCTTCAAAAAGTTGATGAATTACCAAGGCTTCCCAAAGCGATTGCCGAACTTCTGGACATAGTGAATAACGAAGACTCCACTGTTAAAGCCGTGTCTGAAAAGCTGTCCCATGACCCGGTACTCAGTGCTCGGGTGCTGCGGCTTGCCAACTCGGCCCGTTTCGGGTGTTCACGGGAAGTGGGCACCATTGATGATGCCGTCGTGCGCCTGGGCATGCAGACCTTGAGGACATTGGTGATTGCCTCTGCCGTCGTCGGCGCGGTTCCCAAAGTGGAAGGCTTCGATCTGGCTGACTTTTGGGGCAATACCTTTGAAGTGGCCATTATTTGTCAGGAGCTGGCAAAACGTCTGGGAACCTTACCGGAAGAGGCATTTACCTGCGGTATTTTGCACTCCATCGGTGAGCTCTTAATTGTGAACGGCGACCCTGCTGCGGCCGCCACTATAGCCGCCGCAGTTGCCGAAGGTGCAGACCGGCATCTGATGGAAAAAGAGATTTTGGGGTACGACAACGCCGAAATCGGTGCTCTGCTGGCCCAGAATTGGAAGTTTACGCCTAGCCTGGTGAAGGGCATTCAGTTTCAGAATCAGCCCAAATCCGCTGAACCCTACTCCAAACTCGCCGGTATGTTGGCCATGGCGAAGCAAATTGCTGCCGACTGGGACAAAGTTCCCGATGAAGAACGCACCAGTTGGCTGGCACAGATTAACATTCTGGCCGGCATCAAGGTGGATTTAAGTGGGCTGGCCGAAAAGTTATCCAGGATGCATGGACAGGGCATGGAAATGGGCAAACAACTGGCTTAGCCAGCCTTTGCCTGATTACGCAGCTGTATCAGTTCACTGTGTTTGAGATAGAGCAGATCGGCCGTTTTACGGATGATCTGCTCTTCGTATTGGCAAAGTTCACCATCGGAAAAACCCAATTGCCACATGGCCAGGATCAGGCTCTGTTTCTCGGCCAAATCAAACTGTTTGTTAATCAAGTCTGTGTATTCAAAAAAAGAAATCGCCTGTTGATGGCGGTCGAGGGCGTTTGTTATCAGGTTATGGGCTTCATCTGTGCTCACCCCGGTGAGCCTGGCAATTAACTCAGGCAGCAGCTGTTGCTCGCTGCCGGAAAGATCCTCGTCGGCCAACACCACTTCAATCAAGAGTGCTGCCGCCGCTTCTGATTGTGTCAAACGGGGGCCAGTGTCACCCAGACGCTGGTTCAGCAATTTTTTCAGGGCGCTAATCATCATGGCCTCCCGGGGACGTTATGGGTTACAGCAGGCTTCCCAAGCCTTTCATCAGTAAGCCAACAGTATCATCACCGGCGGTGGTTTGAAGATAGTTTTTGGCAACATCCACCATGGGGGCTGCCAGCTCACGTGAAATTCCAAGCTTTTCAAAAGCATCGTAAACCATGGCACTGCCTTGCAGAGAGCTGCCAAGGCCACCGGCTTTGGACAATAGACCAGACATACCGCTATTGCTGTCCAGCGCAGGTACCGCCGCGAGCATCTGCTCGGCACCGGGAATGGCGCTGCTGAGGCTTGAAAACTCACCGCCGCTCAGGCTGCCTTGTGCCATTTTGAGCAGTGCTCCCATGCCACCTTCGGCCTGATTTTGATTTAAACCCAGCGCCATCAGATTGCCCAGCAAGTCGCCACTTTGCACCTGAGCACTCGTTGCTGTTGGCTGGGTGGCGCTACCACTCATTTGCTTGAGGGTGTCGGAGGCCAGAGAGCCCAGATCCACTGCATTGGCGGAAGAAGACAGTGCCATAGCGGAAAATAACAGAGAAAGGGCAGCGATTCGTTTCATTCAGGGACATCCTGTAGGTGATTCATCTCAACGTCAGGGGGCTATTCTAGACAAAGCCAGGTAAAAAATGCACGGAATTTGCGTCATATCATGGTGGATAGCCGCTTAAGGCCTGTGCATGGGCCGGGGTTTTTGGGTATTCTAGGCGCACTAAATAAGGGGTCCATTTCCGGTCAGGCAGACTAGTCTGGTGGCCGGATAGAATTTAACGCTAATCGGTTGGAAAGCCATATGTCACTGTCTGTTATATTGAGCGAAGCTTATAACTTTTTTCGCAATCACCTGGGTCAACTTGCTGCTCTGACGATTCCGCTGCTGTTGGCGCAGACAGGTATCCAACTGTGGCTGGGCAGTGAATTTGCCAAAGTCGATGTGAATAATCCTCAGTTCGGTTCACCACACTTTTTCGCCATGATGATGATGCTTATCATCTTTTCCATTTTGATTGCCGCCCTGACGCTGTACCTGCAGCTGCGCAGCGAAGGCCATGAGCTGTCTACAGGCTCTGTACTCAAAGCCAGTTTGCCCTTTGTGCCACCTCTGCTGCTGGCGGGGGTGTTTTCCGGCATGGCGATTGCGGCACCCGTGATTATCGCTGCCGCCTTTGGCCCCCTTTGGCTGATTGGTCTGGGGATAAGCCTGTATCTCTTCGCTCGCCTCGCCTATGTGAACTTTATGGTGGTGGTGGAGCGTCTGACGCCTCTTGAAGCCATCAAGGCCAGCTTCCGCTTTTCGTCTTCCATCGTAACCAAAACCATGGCGTTGCTGCTGTTGTATGTGCCCCTGTCTCTGGTGGGCGGCACCTTGTCGCAACTGGTAGCCGGAGTCGGTGTTCCACTGCAACTGATTGTTGATGCAGGATTTTCCTTTGTAGCTCTGTTTGTTAACGTGGCGCTGTTCCGCCTCTACATGGTTAACAGAGCCCAGGCATAAGGAGCAAAGCTATGGCTGGCAAGGGACTGACAGATACCGCAATGATTGCGGCCTTCGATGCCGGTCTTGCCGAGGAATACTGCCGTGCCAGACGCTTTGCCAAAGACGTTCCCGCCCAGGCGCTGCTGTCACTGCGCAGCGCCCTCTATCACCTCACCGGCATTCTCGCTGAAAACAAACTGACGTTCGACAGCCCCAATCTCTACAACCGCATCGAGGCCTTGTCACAGGCGCGTTTGCTGGGGGTGCGTCAGGTACGTGCCATGCACAGGCTCAGGGCAGATGGGAACCGTGGTGCCCATCCGGAAAAGTATCACCTCGATGAAGCCTCGCTGCTTGCCCTGGCACACAAAGCGCTGCTGAATTTTTGCCTGCTGGTGGCCGAGCTGTCGGGCCGGGGCGCTGAAGCAACCCCCTTTGAATTTGAGCCCCTCGATGAGCTCAGTAACAGAGAACTCTGTTACCGTGCTGTGATGGCGGATGATGCCGAGGCCCAGTATTTGCTGGGTATGGCCTTTAAAACCCAGGGCTTACTGGCACGGGATGCGCAGCAAGGTTCGGATGATGAGCCCACAGCGTCAGCGGCGCTGGCCAAGGCGCAATATTGGTTTACCCAGGCGTCACACAGTCTTCCAGTAGCCCGCTATGAATTGGGGGTGGCGTTTATCCACGCCTATCAGGGGCAGGCCGATGAGGCAAAAGGCATAGCCCTGATTGCCGAGGCCGCCACGCAAGGAGTAGAGGATGCCAAGGCCTTGCTGGGGTACTTTGCCCTGACCGGGCTGGGCATGGCAATGGATCTGTCCAGAGCCGAATCTTTGCTCACAGAGGCGACACAAAGCGGCCATACCGAAGCCGAAGCCAATCTTGGGGTGCTCAGGTATCAGCAGGGGCGCCTGACTGAGGCCTTTGGTCATATAGAATCCGCGGCGCGGGGCGGTTTCCCCCAGGCGCAGTATCATGTGTCCTTGATGCTGAGTCGGGGCGAAGGCTGCCAGGCAGACGCCCTAGGTGCCGAGCGCTGGCTTGCAGAAGCTGCCGAGCAGGGGCAGTTGGACGCCATGTTGCTGCGTGCCCGACACATGCTCCATGACGAGGCCACCCTTGGCAGTGATTTAACCCTCGCCGAAGACTACCTGCGCAAAGTCATCAGGTTCAGTCACAATGTGCCTGCCATGCTGGAGCTGTCGATTGCGCTGGCCGATGGCATTCTGGGGCGAATCGATGTGGTGGAAGCCGCAGCCCTGCTGGTTCAGGCAGCACGGCTTGCCAATGAAGAAGAGTACGCCATTATTATGCCGCTGTGGCAATCCCTGGCGACCCAGGTGGAAAATGTGCTGCAGCTGGCTGTTAATGCAGACGAAAAAAAGGCCCTGGAGAGAGCCAAAGAACTGCTTTTGGAGATGCCGGGGCAGGGTGAGGACGCCCCGGAGCAGTGATATCAGTACCTGAATTTACTCGGTCGGATCGTGTTCGAAGGTGCGTCCCTGATGGGGGCGTGGACGGAATGCGTCACGGTCACGAAAGCGAATAAATGCCTCTTCCCCGTAAAAGGTGTTCTGGGATTGCTGGGCAGCCTGGGCTTGCTGTGCCCGGCGCTGCAGTTTACCCAGCCAAACCCGGCCAAACACACTGACTAATGCAAAGGCCACGGCGCCTGCCAACAAGACAAAGGGCAGCATCACCAGGCTGAGACCCAGCACCACAAATCCGGCGATAAACATGGCCAGCCCGCGGAATCCGCTGAAGCGCTCACGCAAGGGGGGAGTGTGGAATTGACTGTAGATCATAATGCCTCCTGGGCGAATGTCGTGCTGACAGTCTGCGTAAAAAGTGCACCATAATCACGTGAAATATGGTTAATCTTGCGTCCATTTAAGCTTCTCACCGAAGCTTTTACGGGCGCTTTCGGTGATAAGCTCACGGATCCATCTGTGGCCGGGATCGCCGTCATTTCGCTGGTGCCACAGCAGCACATAGGCCAGAGGCATAAAGTCAAAGGGCAGGGGCAACATCTCCAGCGCGTATAGCTTGGAGGCATGGCGTGCAAAGCTCTCTGGCAGGGTAAACACCAGATCGGTATTGGCACAGACGCTGGCGGCGCCATAAAAATCGGGCACAGTGGCGCATAGATGCCGCTGCTTGCCCTGGGTCGCCAAATAGTAATCCAGCGCCCACCAGTCGTTACCTTCGCAGCGCACCTGCACATGGGCCAGATTCAGATAACTGTCGAGATCCCATTTTCCCGCCGCGAGCCGCGATATGGCCGGGTGTCCCTGGCGCACCAGACAAATTTGTTGGTCCTGATACAGAGTTTGATGGCAAATACCTTCCGGCAGGCTGTCGATACGGAAGTTGGCTTCCGGCTGCAAATCGATACCGTCTATCCCAAAATCAATCTGCCCCAGCTGCAGGTCGCTGATGGATTTTTCGTTCCACACATAGGAATTGAGTCGCAGACCCGGTGCCATCGACAGCAGAGGGCCGATAAAGCCGGGGATCAGTGTCTCGTACGCACTTTCCACCATGGCAAAGCTGAAGGTGCGGGTACTGCTGGCAGGGTCGAAACTGGGAGGCATCACCAGCTGATTAAGCGCCTGCAACACTCCCGGCAGCCGCTCGGCCAGTGCCAGGGCATGGGCCGTGGGTTTCAGTCCGTGGGCGGTGCGGGAAAACAGCGGATCGCCCAGGGTTTCCCGCAGTCGGCTCAGGCTCTTGGACAGGGCAGACTGGCTGAGATTCAGGCGCACGGCGGCGCGGGTGACACTTTGTTCTTCCAGCAGTACCTGCAGTACCACCAAGAGGTTGAGATCGATGCGTGTCAGCTTGTCCAGTTGCATGTGATATTCCAGAGGGGAATTTTTAAAAGTATTTTATACCATTTCTGTTCATACCATGGCAGGAGTAAACTTCGCCTATAATTTTTCTTTCCCAACCTGCGACTTTCCCATGCAACGAAATCTGCTGCCCATTTTGATGTCTCTGGTGCTGTTAAGCCCGCTGGCCATCGACATCTATCTGCCCTCAATGCCTGCCATGGCGCTGGATTTCAGCGTGGATGAGCGGCAGGTGCAGTCGACCCTGGTGCTGTTTTTGTTTGCCATGGGTGTGGGGCAGGTGTTGATTGGGCCTTTGGCCGACCGATACGGTCGCCGTCCTGTGGCTCTCTTCGGCACAGTGCTCTATGTGATCAGCAGCTTACTTGCCATGGCGGCGCTGGAATTTGAACTGCTGCAACTGGCCCGCCTGCTTCAGGGGCTTGCCGCCTGCTCTACTTCCATTGTGGCCTTCAGCGCGGTGCGTGACAGCTACAGCCCGGCAGACAGTGCCCGTATCTACAGTTACCTCAATGGCGCCATCTGCGTGATCCCGGCGCTGGCACCCACCCTCGGTGGCCTGTTGGCAATTCAGTTTGGTTGGCGTTCGACCTTTGCCTTTATGGCTTTCTATGGGTTGGTGATGCTGTTGGTGGTGGGCTACCGTTTGCCGGAGACCCGTCCTGTACATACTGAATCCACAGGCCCACTGTACCGCTGGGGACGTTATGCTCCTGTTCTGAAAAACAGCCATTTCCTGTTTTATGCCGTGACCTGTATGGCCGCCATGGCTGCGATTCTTTGCTACGTTTCTTATTCGTCCATCTGGCTGATTGGCAAGCTGGGCGTGTCGGAACTGGCGTTTTCCGGGCTCTTTGGCCTCAATGCTCTGGTGAACGTCGTGGCCTGTTTTGCGGCGCCTGTGGTGATCCGTAAGCTTGGCAACCGTCCAACCGTATTGGTGGCGTTGGGACTGATGATATTGGCATCGGTACTGGAGCTGGTATTGCAAATGCCTGAGTGGGCATCACCCATGGCCGCATCTTTTGCTTTTATGTTGCCTATGATGCTGCTGTGTGTGGGCTTTGCGCTGCTGCTTGGTCCAGCCACCAGTATGGCGCTGGCACCCTTCGGTGAGCGTGCCGGCACTGCCACTGCGCTGCTCGGTTTTATTCAAATGAGTGGTGCATCTGTCATTACCGCACTGGTACAGCTGACGCCGCTGACCGCACCTTACGCCATTGGTTACACCATGGGCGGCCTGGCACTGGTGCTCCTGGTCATCATGTTAATGCCACGGTTTGGCCATTGGCATCAGGAACCAGCCACACACTAATCCTCAGTTATCACCCTTTGGCCTGTCCGGGTTTCCCCGTGACGGGCTTTTTTTTATTATGTGCAAAATGCGTTGCAATGGGTGTTCAGGGTGTCCCGGGATTTTTGTGTAAAGTGCCATTTTCCAATAAGAGTTTGTTTGTGTAATGCCATATCGCCCGTCGCTGCCCACACCCGGGTGTGGGTATTGCAGCATCCATCGGAAGTCGACCATGGGAAAAACAGTGCCCGATTGTTGCCGCTCATCCTCGACACGGCGAGGATTTTTGTCGGCGAGTCTGAAGCGGATTTTACTCCGCTGCGACAACAGCTTAAAGCCGAGAATTTAGCGCCTGTGCTGGTGTATCCGGCGGATGATGGTGAGGTATTCAGCCTTCCGTCTGTTGGGGGCCAGCCGGAATCCAGGGTGCTGCTGCTCTTGGATGGTACCTGGCGCAAGGCGCTGAAGATGTATCACCTCAACCCCTGGCTTCACAGCTTGCCCAAGCTGGCATTCACCCCGGATTCGCCATCGGCATATCGAATCCGTAAAGCCAGCCGCAGCGATAGCCTGTCCACTCTGGAGGCTGCGGCCTGTGCGCTGGCACAGTTGGAGCCGGGGCTGGACATCCGCCCTATGCTTCAGTGTTTTGATGCCATGATAAGCAGGCGCCTTGAGGCCATGCCGGAGGCGGTGCGGCAAAGGTATTTGACTGACCCTGAACGCGAAACTGACTGATGAGCGCTTAAGGCGTCACTACCCGGTGAAAGCGTCTTTTTGGTTGCGCTCCCTGTCCACTGGCCGGACAATAAGCTGGCTCACCCTGCGCGACTCTCCAAGGGAAGGAACTGTATGACCATACCAAAACTGCTGCTTGTCCTCTGCGTAGCCACTATTATGGCTACACCACTTCACGCCGCCGACGATACCAAGCCCCGGTTGGTGATGAAGGCCGATAAGGCCCGCGAACAGGCGCAAAAAACCGAAGCAGAGCAGCTTGAAAAGGCCCGTGCCGCCGCAGCTGAAACCTCAAGCCGTGAGGCAGATGTGCTTAAACGCCAGCAGCTGGGCGAGTGGGAAGATACCCAGCGCGACAAGGCCGCAGCCCAGTTCGATGAACGTGAAAGTCGCGAGCAAAAATACCTGCGGGAAGCCAAAGAGGCGGCCAGTAAAGAGCGCAAGATCCCCAAACCATGAATTTTTCCTGTTCCCTGTGCGGTGGCAACGACTTGTATCTGTTTGCCGAAGACCGCCGTCGTCCCTATTACCGTTGCCGCTGCTGCGCCCTGGTGCAGGTGCCTGCGCCCTTCCATCTAAGCGCAGAGGACGAAAAGGCCGAGTACGACAAACACGACAATGGTGAAGACAGCCCAGGTTATCGCAGCTTTTTAAGCCGGACCCTCACCCCCTTGCTGCCACGTCTCAACCCCGGCGACAAAGGCCTGGATTATGGCTGCGGCGCCGGCGCCCTCCTCGCCAAAATGGCTCGCGAGCAAGGGTTTGAGTTTGCCGCATACGATCTCTATTACTTCCCTGACCGCGCCGTACTGGCAGCCCGGTATCAATGCGTGACGCTCACCGAAGTCATTGAGCACGTGGCCGACGCCCGCGCCTTACTGGATGAACTCTCAAACCTGCTTGCACCGGGTGCCCTGCTCGCCATCATGACCAAGCGGGTACTCTCAGCCGAGGCCTTTAGCCGCTGGCACTATAAAAACGACCCCACCCATATCAATTTTTACTCCGATGAGACTTTCGCCTGGATAGCGGCCGAGCGCGGCTGGGCACTGGAAATTGTCGATAAAGACGTGGTGTTTTTACGCACCCCAAGCTGATTGGTTACTCTGGTTCTACAGCGGTGGGTGGCTCAGCGTTCTGCATGGGCCGGATAGCGTCATCCAGCCGGTATCACTTTCATTTACAATTTTTAAACCTCAATCTTTCTGTCCACCCTTGCTGGCGTTGGGGAAATTGCTTTTAAATGGCGGATTAACCAAAGTAATACACCATTTAACCACTTGGAGCAGGAAGCGAGATGAAGCGAACGCTATCAGCCCTGGCTCTGGCAATGGGGCTGGCAATGGCCCCCATGATGAGCCAGGCCACCACTGCCGCCGATATCAAGAGTTTTACCCTGGATAACGGCATGAAAATCATGGTGCTGGAAGATGCTTCCATCCCCAACGCCAACATGTATCTGTTCTGGAAAGTGGGCTCGCGCAACGAAGCTCCGGGCATTACAGGTATCTCCCACTTTTTCGAGCATATGATGTTTAACGGCTCGAAAAAGTACGGTCCCAAGATGTTTGACCGCACCATGGAAGCAGCCGGTGGCGCCAACAACGCCTACACCACCGAAAACCTGACCGTGTACACCGACTGGTTCCCCGCCTCCGGCCTTGAAACCATTTTCGACCTGGAAGCCGATCGTATCGCCAATCTGGACATCAATGCCGATATGGTTGAAAGCGAGCGCGGCGTGGTAACCTCAGAGCGCAGCACTGGCCTGGAAAACTCCAATATCCGGGTTCTGATGGAAGAACTCAAAGGCGTCGCCTTCCGCGCCCACCCCTACAGCTGGCCTGTGATTGGCCACGAATCGGATATTGCCGCCTGGACCCTGAACGATCTGGTGCAGTATCACAAGACCTACTACGCTCCCAACAATGCCGTGGTGGTGATTGCCGGTGATGTCAAACTGGCCGAAGTAAAGTCTCTGGCAAACAAGTATTTCGCCCCGATTCCTGCTCAGGCGCCACCCCGCGAAGTGAAAACCGTGGAGCCGCTGCAAAAAGGTGAGCGCAGAACCTTTATTCACAAGCCTTCTGCCAGCACGCCCAACGTGATGATGGCCTACCATGTGCCTGCCACGTCCCACGAAGACTACTACGCGCTGGAATTGCTGGCGGGTATTTTGAGTGCCGGTAACAGCTCGCGCCTGTATCAATCCATGGTCGACAGCCAGTTGGCGCTGGAAGCCGACACCTATTTCCCCATGTCGTTCGACCCCAACCTCTTCTACCTCTATGCCGTGGGTGCTCCCGGGGTGAAGGCCGATGCGCTGGAGCAGGAGCTGATTGCCCAAACCAATCGCATTGCCGCCGAGGGTGTCACCGAGCAAGAGCTTGAAAAAATCAAAAACATCAAGCTGATGGATTTTTACCGCGCCATGGAAACCATCAACGGTAAAGCCAATACCCTGGGTACCTACGAACTCTTCTTCGGCAGCTTCGATAAGCTGTTCAATGCCCCCGAGGCTTACAACAAGGTCAGCACCGCCGATATTCAGCGCGTGGCGCAAACCTATCTGAAACGGGCCAACCGCAGCGTGGCCGTGTTGTCTGCCGAGGAGGAAATGGACAAATGATGCAATATAAACCTCTGTTGATTGTGGCAGCACTGGCTCTGGCCGGCTGCACCGCTACCCAGGACGTTAAGCGCACGCAGGAACCGGCAGCCGCCGCGTTTCAGCTGCCCGCCTATGAAAAGGTGACTCTGGATAACGGCCTGACTGTGTTTTTGATGCAGCAAAAAGAAGTGCCGCTCATTACAGTGAACGCCGTGGTACGTGCCGGTGCGGTGAACGACACCAGTGCAGGTATCTCAGCGCTGACGGCCGAAGGTCTGATGCTCGGCAGTGCCGGCAAGTCCAAGCGTGATATCGAAAACCAGGTGGATTTTCTGGGTGCCAGCTTAAGCGCCGAAGCCGGTAAAGAAGGCAGCTATATCAGTGCCAAATTCATGGCCAAGGACCTGGATACCATGCTGCCGCTGTTCGCCGATGTGCTGCTGCGCCCTGACTTCGATGCCACCGAATTTGACAAGCTCAAGCAGCGCGAAGTGGGTGGACTCATTCAGGCCAAGGAAAGCCCAAGAGCCGTGGTGGGCAACTACTTCGGTAAGTTGGTATACGGCGAGCATCCCTATGGCAACGCCAGCGGTGGAAACAGTGAGTCGGTCGCCGCCCTTACCCAGCAGCAGGTTCGTGCTTTCTACAAAGGTTTTTATCAGCCCAACAACACCTCCATTTCTGTGGTGGGTGACTTTGATGTGGCCGACATGAAAACCCATCTGAGCCGCACCTTCGGCGCATGGCGCTCAGATGCAGCTCCCCAGCAGCAATCCTTGAAACAAGGTCTGCCGGTGCTGGAAAAGAGCCGGGTGCTTTTGGTGGACAAGCCAGACGCCATGGAAACCACTTTCCTGATTGGTGGTATGGGGATTTCTGAAGACAACCCGGACGCCGTGGGCTTAACCGTGGTGAACACCATTCTCGGTGGTCGCTTTACCTCCTGGCTCAATGATGAGCTGCGTGTGAATGCCGGTCTGACCTATGGTGCCCGCTCCGGTTTTGCTTCATACCGCGATAGTGGCCTGTTCCAGATAAGCACCTTCACCAAAACCGACACGACCGAAGCCGCCATCGATCTGGCGCTGAAAACCTATGCCCGCCTGTGGGAGCAGGGGATAGATCAGGCAACACTGGATTCGGCCAAGGCCTATGTGAAGGGGCAGTTCCCGCCCAAGTTTGAAACCAGCGGCCAGCTCGCCGGGCTTTTGTCTGACATGTACCTCTATGGCTTTGATAACAGCTATATCAATGACTTCGAGCGTAAAGTTGATAGCCTGACCCTGGAAGAAACCCAGCGTTTGATCAATACCTACTTCCCCAAAGACAAGCTGCAGTTTGTACTGATTGGCAATGCAGCCAAGGTGGCACCCATCGCCGCCAAGTACGGTGAAGTCACCCAGGTGAACATCAAGGATGTAGGTTTCGGCGGTTAACACCCAATCCATACGGGTAAAAAAGGGTCTGCGGTTGCAGGCCCTTTTCATTTTCAGCGCTGTGAAGCGAAGACCGTTATCTGTTCTACACTTAATTTCGAGGTGGCGGCTGCAGTCGGAATGTGGCCGGGATTCAGTCCGGACCAAGAAGGAATGGAAGAAGGTCATGAAAAATCAAGAACATGCCCAAGATGAAGATTCGCTGTCAATGGAGAGTCTGGAAGCGGCCTTGCTGGGAGAAGCGGACTGGCTGCATGTGCAGGAAACGGTCAAGTTACTGCTGCTTTCCATCGCCCAGATAGAGTTGACCCTCACGGATGGTGAATACAATGTGACCGGATTGGGGCAGCAATTTACCGACATGGCGTCGCACCTGCGGCAGGTGAATCTTTACCTTGCCAATCAGCCAGATACGCCAAAAGACATTATTAAGCACGGCATTATGCTGGAAACCGAAATCGACAAGGGTGTGGTGGCATTTCAATTCTACGACCGCCTGTCCCAGCGGCTGCAGCATGTGGTGACAGGGCTTGCCCTCACGGAAGATTTGCTCTGTGATGATAAAAAGCGCTTGCAGGGTGAGGAATGGCAGCGGGTGCAAAAACAGATTAAATCCACATACTCCCTTGAATGTGAACGTAAAATGTTCGATCTTGTGCTTCAGGGTATGCCACTTCATGAAGCCTTGGCGCTGTATCGGGATGAACATCTTTACCGCAAAGACGATATCGAACTCTTTTAGCTCTGCCCTCTGTGCCTTGTCTGCGTTGCTGCCGCTGGCGGCGGCTGAGATGCCCTTTGCCGATTGGTGCACCAGCCTTGCCGGACAGTGGCAGGGCACGGGTGCCCGCCCCGGTGAGTCGCCCAAGTCGTTAACCACCCAGGCCATGTGCAGTGCCGATCGCCAGCAGCTTATCTTCAGCGTCAGCCCGGGGGCGCGTTTCTCCAACAGTGAAACCTGGTGGTTTCGCCGTCAGGGAGACAGAGTACTGCTGACTTACTTCAATGGCGTTACCGAAGACAAGGGGCAGGAGTTCAGCCTCTATCGTCGCAGTGGCGGCTATTCCCTGCTGGGCGAGGGCGTGGTGAATGAACGTCCCGCCCTTATCCAGCTGCTGTTTGAGCCCAAAGACCAGGGTTGGCAGTGGCTGCAACAATCCCGATTTCTCGATGATGATATTGAGCAGTACATGCTCTATCGGGGGCTATCCTTGCAGCCGTTACCGGCCTTATCAACGAGTGAGAGCCATCCGGTTAACTGACTTTGATCAGCCGGCGCCGCCAAAGCCCTGTTGGCGCCAGGCTTCGTAGCTGATGATGGCAACAGCGTTGGACAGGTTCAGGCTGCGGCTCGATTCCACCATGGGAATACGCAGGCGCTGCCCGGTGGGTACCGAGTTGATAATGTCCATGGGCAGCCCCCGGCTCTCGGGGCCAAAAAGCAGTACATCCCCAGCCTGATACGCCAACTCGGTGTGAGGTCGGCTGCCCTTGGTGGTGCAGGCCAGAATGCGCCGGCCTGCCATGGCCTCAAGGAAGCTTGGGAAGTCTTTATGGCGGGTGACCCGGGTCATGTCACTGTAATCCAGCCCGGCTCGGCGCAGCTTTTTCTCTTCCAAATCAAACCCCAAAGGTTCAATCAGGTGCAGCTCGCAGCCATTGTTGGCGCACAGGCGAATAATATTGCCCGTGTTGGGGGCGATTTCGGGTTCATAGAGGGCGATGTGGAACATGGGAACTGGCATCCGGATTACGTTGGGCGGGAGTATAACAAAGCCGGGCAGTGGCGCCCAAAAAAACAGGCCCCCAGCATGACTGGGAGCCTGGATGAAACGGCAGCAGCTTAGAGTTTGAGGTGCTTTGCCAATGGCAGCTCGCGGTAACGCTCACCGCCGGCTGCCACTATGGCATTGGTCAGTGCCGGTGCCACCGGGGGTACCCCGGGTTCCCCCACACCGCCCGGCACAGCACTGGAGGCGATGATTTCGGTCGAAATAGGCGGGCACTGGGGCAGGCGCAGCAGTGGATAGTCGTGGAAGTTGGACTGGGTCACGGCGCCCTTGTCGAAATCGATTTCGCCAAAGAGCGCGAGGCTTAAGCCAAACATCACGGCGCCTTCCATCTGGGCGGCTACCCGGTCGGGATTGACCACGGTGCCGGCGTCCATCAGCGCGATGGCATCCACCAGGGTAAGCTTGTCACCCTCAAGATGCACCTTAATGGCCACGGCGGCATAGGCAACAAAGCTTCGGTGAATGGCAAAGCCCCAGCCTTCGTTTTTGCCCGCCGGCTTTTGTGCCATCAGTGCTTCGGCGCGGTCAATCAGTTTAAGGTAGCGTCCCACATCCACCGGATGACGGCTCAGTTCCTCGCCATAGTTGCCATACTCAAAGCCTTGATTGGCAAAGTTTTCAATCCGCGCTTTGCCAAGCAGTTCCTTCCACTGGGCGGTGCAGGGTTTACCATTGGCAATGGCGAGTTCGTCCACAAAGCTGCCCACCCCAAAGCCGTGCTGAATGTTACTCACCGACCTTAACCAGCCGATGCGGGTGTGGGTTTCGGCCTTCACGGCTTCGCAGCGCACGGCGCCAATGTCCCAGGGGATATCGGTAAAGCCCAAATCCAGTTCGAACGGCTGCGGTGTGTCCACGGCGGCATCGAAGGTGCTGCCAATGGAGGGGAAGGCAGTGCGCGACAATATCGCCTGCACCTTGCCCTTGTCATCAATGCAGGCCTGGTAGTACTGGGCGCTGACGGCGTGCAGGTAACCGTTTCTTATCTCATCTTCTCGGCTCCACTGCACCAGCACAGGTTTGTTGATTTTGCTGGAAATATACGCCGCTTCAACGCTGAAATCCGGTTTGGACTTGCGGCCAAAACCGCCACCGAGCAGGGTGACGTTCACCTTCACCTTGTCTTCATCAATACCCAGCATGCCAGCCACATTTTGCTGAGTGCTTTGGGGGGTTTGGCTGCTGGCCCACAGCTCGCAGCCGTTTTTATCGACGCTGGCAATCACCGCCGGTGGCTCCATGGGCGCATGGGCAAGATAGGGCACTGTGTAAGTGGCGCTGACAGTCCTCGCTTCTGGCCAGCTTGCAGGCTGGCTGCCAAGCTCGCGGGCCACTTTCCCGGGCTCCTGCACCCTTTGTTTGAGGGTATCGAGATACGTCTTGCTGTTATGGCTGTCGTTGGCGCTTTTGCTCCAGCTGAGCTTGAGGGCTTTTCTGCCTTCAAGCGCACTCCAGGTATTGCTGGCCACCACTGCCACGCCGCCGAGCGGCTGAAACGCCGGCGCGCCCTTGGGCACGGGCAAGGGGACTATATCCAGCACACCGGCCACCTTGCGGGCCGCGCTGTCATCCATGGACTCAAGCGCACTGCCAAACACCGGAGGGCGGGCAATCACGGCATACACCAAGCCTTCGGGGCGGTTATCGGCCCCATAGATGGCGCGGCCACCCAGCATGTCGTCCATGTCGACTATGGTGTGGCCCTTGCCGATTTGAGTGAATTGGTCAGGGGTTTTGAGGGTGAGGGTGTTGGCATCTGGCAGTGGCAACCTGGCGGCGGCCATGGCGAGCTCGCCATAGCTTAAGCGTTTATTGCTGCCTTTGTGATGCACCGCGTGGGCCTTGGCATAGACCTCGCTCAGGGGTACCTGCCAGCGCTCGGCGGCGGCTTGCTCCAGCATGTGTCTTGCCATGGCGCCCATCTCGCGCATCTTGTCGAAGCCTTTGCGGATACTGCGGCTGCCGTCGGTGTTCTGGCTGCCGTAGCGTTTGTCGGCGAGGCCCTGTACCACCACGACTTTGTCCCAGTCGGCTTCCAGTTCGTCGGCCAGAATCTGAGGAATGCCCGTGCGTATGCCCTGGCCCATTTCAGAGCGGTGACAGGTGAGGTACACCCGATTGTCTTCGCCGATGGCGATAAAGAGGTTGAGGCGCTGCTCTTCGCCAAAGGCGGCGGTTTGCGCTGCGAGCATGGGGCTCCAGCCGAGACCCGAGGCTCCCAGCATCAGAGCGCCACCCGAGGCGCCAAACAGCTTGAGCACATCCCGGCGACTGAAGTTTTCAATGGCAGTAAACTTGCTCATGACTTGGCCTCCTGCTTGCCCTGATAGTCCTTGATGGCGGCGCGGATCCGGGTGTAGGTGCCGCAGCGGCAAAGGTTACCGGCCATGGCTTCGTCTATTTGGCTGTCACTGGGGCGAGGATGCTTACTCACCAGAGCCGCCGCTGACATCAGTTGGCCTGCCTGGCAAAAACCGCATTGGGGCACCTTGTGGCGGCGCCAGCTGTCTTTGAGCTTGTCGTCAGCGAGGCCCTCGATGGTGGTCACCGATTTGCCTTCCAGGCTTTGGATGCTGGTGAGACAGGCGCGCATCGGCTCGCCGTCCACATGCACTGTGCAGGCGCCGCAAAGCCCTGCGCCGCAGCCATACTTGGTACCGGTTAAGCCCATCAGATCCCGAAGCGCCCATAAGAGCGGCATTTTGGGATCGGCGTCCAGGGTAAACAAACGGCCGTTGATCTTAAGTGAAGTCATGGTTCACTGGCTCCTTGTGCTCACAAAGCGCCCGAAATCGGCGCGGGTGTCTATATCGATGCTGGCGCCGGGCAGCGCCATCCATCCCAGTTGTTGTTGTTTTTGCAATGATTTCAAAAGCCCCTTGGCGCCTCTGTCGCCACAAAGACGTGTCAGCTCACCAAAGTCGGCACGATTGAAAATCGCCGGTGCGCCGGGGGCATCCAGATACCAGGAGGCGGTGGTTTTACCCGACTCCTGCCAGCTTTGAATAAGGGACTCATAGTCTTGCGTGCAGAGCAGCGCGTGATCGGCAAGCGCCAGCAGTAAGGCGTCTGCGTCTGTGCCTAGCGCCGCACTGGCGGCAGCGGCGATGCTGTGGCCAAGGCCCAATTGCCAATGGGGCGAGGGGATAATCACTGTGTCTGAGGGCAGCAGAGGTCTCAGTGCGTTGGCGTGGCCACCCAGGCACACCTGCACCGGCAGAATCTGGGTATCGCAGCTGCTGCGCACATGGCTTAGTGCATCAAAGCTGCGGCCAAGCAGGGTAGTGCCACCCGGCAGGGGCATGGCGAGCTTGACCCCTTCGAAGCGGCGTGAGCCGCCTGCGGCCAACAGGACTGGCAAGAGTTTCATCCAGGGCCTCCGTTGTTGGGCTTGCGGGCGCATGTCGTGAGTTTGCCGTGCAGGCTTGCCTGACAGGCGGCGAGTATCGACAGGGCGATGTCGGCGGGCAGTTCACCGCCCAAGTCTATTCCGGCGGGGCTTGCCGGTGGGCAGTAAAAATCCTCCCAGCCCATGCCTGCCGTGTTTAACAGTTTCTCGCCCCGGTGGCGCGGCCCAAGGAGTGCGAGATACTTAAGCGGCAAGGGGCTGAGTTTGGGCAAAATAGCGGCGTCGAGCTCCAGGCTGTGATGCATCACCACCGCCATGTCGATACTGGCGAGAAACTCTGGGGAGAGCGCATCGGCTTCGGCTTTGAGCAATTCACAGCCTTCAAAGTCGCAGGGGCGGGCATAGCTGGTGCGGGGGTCGACTATGCTGATGCGCCACTCAAGCTGACGCGCCATTTGTGCCAGTGGTCTGGCATCCATACCGCCACCAAAGATGGCCAGATGGGGCCTTGGGCGCACAGGGACTATCAGCTGTTCAGTTTGTTGCTCGTATGTATGCCCGGTTTGATTGCCTGAAACGAGTCGGCCGGGGCGGGAGAAGTCGGCTGCCGGGAAGGGGGCTTCTGGCTCAAGATAAAAGTGGGCGCAAAGATCATCGGCCGGAGCGCGGTTTGGCGGCAGCTCAAGGCACCAAAAGCCTCGGTTGCCGCTGGCCAGCGCCTCTGCCATGGCGGCGAATTGCAGACGATGATTGGCCCTGGTCAGGGGCAGCAGCAGTATATCCACAAGGCCGCCGCAGCCTAGGCGGTAACTGGCGTCGGTTTCGTCTCTGGCATCGTAACGGCCAAGCACAGCGCAGTTTCCGGCCAATGCTTTTTGCGCCTGACGGCGAAGGTCAGCCTCAAGGCAGCCGCCACTCAACATGCCAAGGCTCGGCCCCGAGGGGTGAAACAGCATCATGGCGCCGGATTTACGGTAGGCGCTGCCTTCCACCGAAGCAATCACCGCCAGCATCCAGTCGGCATCCGGGTCACTGCGCCAGGCATCCAAGAGTGAATCCAAACGGTTGGCCATCTGTCCCTGCATCCTGTTGGCATAAAGTTTTACCCTAGCAAAAGGTACCCGAATTTAGAAGGCGCTTAAGTTTTGCCAAATGTTTCTCTCGTGCAAACCCCCAATAGACAACACCCCGACCAAGGCCGGGGTGTCGAGAGTGGGTTGGTGCAGTTGACCAAACGGGATCAGAAGAAGCCCAATGGGTTGGTGTCGAAGCTCACCAGCAGGTTTTTGGTGTTCTGGTAGTGGGACAACATCATCTTGTGGGTCTCGCGGCCGATGCCTGACTTTTTATAGCCGCCAAAGGCGGCGTGGGCGGGGTAGGCGTGGTAACAGTTAATCCATACCCGCCCGGCCTGAATGCCGCGGCCCATGCGCTGGGCAAGGTTCATGTCGCGGGTCCAGACACCGGCCCCCAGGCCATACTGGGTATCGTTGGCAATGGCGAGTGCTTCGGCTTCGTCTTTAAAGGTGGTGACCGACACCACGGGGCCGAAGATTTCCTCCTGGAATACCCGCATCTTGTTGTGGCCCTTGAGGATGGTGGGCTGAATGTAATAGCCGCCTTTTTCGGGGCCGTCCTGCAGGCTGATGTGGCCGCCCATCAACACCTTGGCGCCTTCAGAGCGGCCAATGTCCAGATAGCCTAAAATCTTGTCGTACTGCTCGCGGGACGCCTGAGCCCCCACCTGGGTGTCGGTATCCAGTGGATTGCCCTGACGTATGGTCTTGGCGCGGGCCAGCACCTTTTCGATAAAGGCATCGTAAATGGATTCCTGCACCAGTACCCGGCTTGGGCAGGTACACACTTCGCCCTGGTTGAAGAAGGCCAGCAACATACCTTCGATGGCCTTGTCCAGATAGCTGTCTTCGTGGCTCATCACATCGGCAAAGTAGATATTCGGCGACTTTCCGCCGAGCTCGACCGTTGAGGGAATGAGGTTTTCGGCGGCGCACTTGAGAATATGGTTACCTACTTCCGTGGAGCCGGTAAAGGCCAGCTTGGCGATGCGCTTGCTGGTGGCGAGGGCCGCTCCGGCCTCGGTGCCAAAGCCGTTAACCACATTGAGTACGCCCGGTGGCAGCAGATCTTCAATGGTCTCCAACAGCACCATAATGGACGCAGGCGTTTGTTCGGCAGGTTTGAGCACGATGCAGTTACCCGCCGCCAGCGCCGGGGCGATTTTCCAGGCTGCCATCAAGAGTGGGAAGTTCCAGGGGATGATTTGCCCAACCACGCCCAAAGGCTCGGGGAAGTGGTAGCTTACGGTATTGGCATCCAGATCGGCGGCGCTGCCTTCCTGGGCGCGGATACAGCCGGCGAAATAGCGGAAGTGGTCAACAAACAAAGGCAGGTCGGCGTTCAGGGTTTCGCGCACCGCCTTGCCGTTCTCCCAGGTTTCCACCACGGCCAGGCGCTCGAGGTGCTGCTCGACCCGGTCGGCAATTTTGAGCAGCAGATTGCTGCGCTCGGTGACCGAAGTCTTGCCCCAGCTGTCTTTGGCGGCATGGGCGGCATCCAGTGCCAGTTCGATGTCGCGATAGTCTGAGCGAGCCACCTGGCAAAACACCTTGCCATCTACTGGCGAGACATTATCGAAGTACTCGCCATCCACGGGGGGCACCCATTTGCCGCCGATAAAGTTGTCGTATCTGGCCTTGAATGAAGCGATGGCACCCGCTGTGCCCGGAGCGCTGTAAATCATCTGCTTGTCCTTTTTTGCTGTTGAGAGAGTCTTGTTGTTGTGATTGTTCCGACGGTGCAATCAGCCAGTCGGTGAACAACCTCTATCGCAAAGGATGGGCCATAATTGTTCAACTTGTCGCCAATTCGACCTAACAGTATGATGAAAAGCTTATTTTCGAATATACGCAGCTGCGGGTCGGCCGAGGGATTGGCCTGGCGACCGAAGTCGTATTGTTGCGCCTTGGTACAGTTGTTTGATTGGCTGTGCCGAAATGGAACACAGGAGCATACAGATGAAATCTGCCATTCAGCCCTGGCTTGCCGACTCCTGGCGCCGCAGTGAAGGTGCCGGTCTCAGCGAAACCCGTCCCGGTGAGCTCAAACTCTCCCGGGTCGAGCTGGACGAGCGCTGTGAGCGTCACCGTCAGCTCATCACGCAGGTGGAATCCGAAGCCCTGCCGCTGTTTACCCGTCTCATGTCCCACACCGACAGCCGACTGATTTTGTCAGACGCCGACGGTTTTGTGCTGCGCCACTGGGGGCTGTCGCGCTACTCAGACCGCCTGGCCAATGTGGCGCTGGACTGCGGCGTGAATTGGCTCGAAGAGCACAAGGGCACCAATGCCATAGGCACAGCGCTCAGGGCTAAAGAAGCCCTCTCCGTGGTGGGTGAGCAGCACTTTTGCCGCCCCCACCGTTTTATGAGCTGCACCGCCAGCCCGATTTTTTCGCCGTCCGGCGAGCTGATTGGCGCCCTCGATATCACTTCTGAAAGGCTCAAGCACAATCAACAAACACTGCTTTTGATCTCCAGCCTGGCGCAGCAGATAGAAACCGCGCTTCTGTGCGCGCTGCCCGGTGGCCGCTTTCGGGTAGATTTGGCGGCCAGCCGTCAGCTTTTGAGTTCCGGTTGGCAGGGCATCCTGATTGCCGATGATGATGGCCGCTTGCTTGGACTTAACCCCATGGCACGCCAGTATCTGGGCGGCGCGTCGCCCGGGATGCCGCTGGGGGAGCTGTTGGGTGATAACTGGCAGTCTCAGCAGGCGCTGTGCCCCCGGGGTGAGCTGCATCTGGCTACCTCGGCGATCAACAAGGGCGCCTTGCCGATTAAAATTAATAAAACCAACGGTTTGCATGGTGTTAAACCGCTGCGCTTTCATGACCCTCAGCTCGAAACTGCCTGGCAGCAGGCACGCAAGGTAATTAGCCGCAAGATCCCGCTGTTGGTGCAGGGCGAAACCGGGGTCGGTAAAGAACACTTCGTCCGTCAGCTGTATCAGGACAGTCGACTCGATGGTGAGCTGGTGGCGGTAAACTGTGCCGCCCTGCCGGCCGAGCTGATTGAAGCCGAGCTCTTTGGTTATCAGGGCGGCGCCTTTACCGGTGCCTCCCGTCAGGGGCACCTTGGCAAGGTGCGTCAGGCCGACGGCGGTTTTCTGTTTCTGGATGAAATTGGCGAGTTGTCGCTGGCGGCTCAGGGGCGGCTTTTGCGGGTATTGCAGGAGCGGGAAGTGACCCCGGTAGGCGGGCTTAAAACCCACAGAGTGGATATTCAGGTGGTGGCCGCCACCCACATGGATTTGGCCGATATGGTGCGCCATGGCCGTTTTCGCGAAGATTTGTACTTTCGTCTCAACGGCCTGCAGGTCAGCTTGCCGCCACTGAGGCAGCGTGCCGATAAGTCACGGCTGATCCATAAGCTTCACCGCCAGTACCGGGTGAACCCGCCGGGAGATGAGCAGCAGCTGTGTCCGCAGTTACTGACGTTGCTTGAGGCCTATAGCTGGCCGGGTAACCTCAGGGAGCTGGATAACCTGATGCAGGTGGCTTGCCTGATGGCAGAGGGGGAGTGCGAGCTGAATCAGGCCCATCTCAGTGATGCCCACCGGCGGGTGCTGATGCAAGCTCGTCCCTGTTGTCTGGACAGGGCGCATTCGGAAAGCACCCAATCGGCCTCAGAATCAAGCCTTAAGGCCGAGCTTGATGCTCGCATTCAGACAACCCTCGCCGAGTGCGGCGGCAATATCAGTGAAGCGGCCCGCCGCCTTGGGGTAAGCCGCAACCTGATCTACCGAAGCCTGAGGCGTACAGACAGTTAACGCTAGCGGGGCATGCGAATGTGCACGCACAGGCCGCCGGCGGGTCGGTTTTGGGCGCTGATACTGCCGCCCTGGGCTTCGATGGCCGCCGCGGTAATGGCAAGGCCCAGCCCCCAGCCCCCGCTTTCGCGCTCGCGGGACTTATCGGTGCGGTAAAAGGGGCGGAAGATGGCCTCGAGCTCGGCTTCATCGACCCCCGGGCCATCGTCGCAGATTTGAATTTCCACCTGGCCCTGAGAGTCTGTCACTGTGAGACTGACTTGCTGCCCGGCGTAGCGGATGGCGTTACGGAGCAAATTTTCCACCGCACGGGCCAGCAACTTGGGGTTGTGACTTAAGCGCAGGTTGTCGTCCATCTCGATGAGCAAATCCTTTCCGCACTCATTGGCTTCAAATTCCGCATCATCAAGCACCTGACCGAGGGTCTCGGCTAGTTCTGAGTCCACCTTGGCCTCGGTGGCGCCCATGGTCACCCGGGAGAGGGTTAACAGTTCGGCTATCAGGGCATCGAGCTGCTCGGCCTCGTGGGCAATACGGCTAAGCTCATTGCTGTCCTGACCGCGCTTGCGTGCCAGTGCCAGCGCCAGCTGCAGCCGGGTCAGCGGGGTGCGAAGCTCGTGGCTGATATCCCCCATCAATCGCTGCTGATTGTTAACCTGTTGCTCAATGGCTTCGGCCATGGCATTGAAGGCGTGGCCAAGCTGGCCCAGTTCGTCGCGGCGATTCAGGGTGGCCGCATCGACCCGGCTGCCAAGGTCGCCACGGGCCAGGGCATCGGCGCTCTGTTTGAGGACCTTAAGGGGCCTGCCAAGGTGCCAGGCCAGCAGGCCGCACAGGAGGCCCGAGACCAGTACCGCCAGTCCCAGAGTCAGCAGTTTGTGCTCGATAAAAAACAAAAACAGCGGCCTGGGATGCTGCCCCGGTACCCGGCCATAGAGGCGATACTCCTTGCCATCAACCTTGAAAACCCTGGGACCAAAGACCATTTCATCGCGAAACTGATACATGATGGGACGCTCGGCTTCTTCGGCGAGCAGAATAAATTTGCGCAGGGTGCGGGGTTGGCGCTCACCGAGGATGCGGCCTTCTTCATTGGCAATAAAAAGCCGCATAGGCATGCCATCGGCATGACGCGACCGCTCCCAGCGCCGCATCCGTTCGGGCTCCATCAGTTCTGGTTCCCGCTCTATCGCGCTGGCAATCTTATCCAGCCTCTGTTGCAGCTCGTGGGGGACAGGGGCGGACTCCTGACGCTGTTGCAGCAGTGGCAAACTGCCCACGGCAACGAGCACCACAGAGCTGCACAGCCAGAAGCCGAGCAGCAGCTTGATGAAGAGTCGATTGGGCAGGGTTTGGGTGTTCATTTGAGCCAGATGTATCCCTTGCCGCGAATGGTTTTAACCCTCGGGCGGCCATCGCTGCGCTCGGGCAGCTTTTTGCGCAGGTTCGACAGGTGCATATCCAGGCTGCGGTCAAAGGGCATAAGGCGTTTGCCGAGCACGGTTTCACTCAGGGTTTCTTTACTGACCAGCTCGCCAGCCTGGGAGGCCAGCTGTAACAGCAGGGCGAATTCGGTACCTGTGAGGTTGATGAGGGTCTGGGCGCACCAGGCTTCCTGGCGGCTCGGGTCCAACTTCAGGTCACCAAGTTGTATCTCTTCCTGGGCCTGACTCTGTGGCGTACCCGGCTGGGCCCGTCTCAAAATGGCACGAATACGGGCCACCAACTCGCGGTCGTTAAAGGGTTTGGGCAGGTAGTCATCTGCACCTATTTCGAGCCCCACGACCCGGTCAATATCATCGCCGCGGGCGGTGAGCATGAGTACCGGCGTTTGCTTGTGGTTGCGCAGCTGCTTAAGTACTTCAAAGCCATTCAATTTAGGCAGCATCACATCCAGCAGTATCAGGTCAAAGTGGCTGCTGACGGCCTTGCTGAGTCCTTCGGCACCATCGTGGGCGAGGGTGAGGACAAAGCCTTCCAGCTCCAGTAATTCTTTTAACAGCTCAGACAAACCTGGATCGTCATCAACAAGCAACAAGTGATTCATTTAACCTCCGGGATCAGGATTCCCAGTATAACCAGCTGTACGTCAATGGGTGTTTTACCTTTGTAAGTCTGTGTAAAGAAGCCGGCGCCGACCATCTTTACACTTTTTTACCCGCCCGGCACCCTCGTTGACATTGACCACAATACACTGGGAACTGTCGAAACACACAAGTCCTAACAATCACAATGAGGTGATATATGAACAAGTTAATGATAAAGCGTGGTCTTATTGCGCTGGTTGCCGGCAGTGCCCTGCTCGGTGGTGTGGCCATGGCCAATCCCCACCATGAAGGAGGCCATGAAGGTCGCCCCATGATGGACAATATGCGCCATATGTTCCGTGGCCTGGATCTGACAGATGAGCAAAAGACCCAGTTCCGTGAGCTGATGAAGGCCCACAAAGACGAGCGTAAAGCCCAGCGCGACGACAAAGATGATGCCGCCCGCACGGCTCATCATGAAAAAATGAAAGCTTTGATGAGTGCAGCCACCTTCGATGAAGCGGCGGCCAAGGCGCTGATTGCCGAACGTCAGGCCATGGGCGAGGCCCGTGCACTGGAGTCCATGAAGCTGCAGCATCAGATGTATCAGTTGCTGACGCCTGAGCAAAAAGCCAGGTTTCAGGCCCGCTTTGACGAGCGCAAAGCCGAGCGGGAAGAGCGTCGCAAAGAACGCCAGGAAGCGTTTTAAGCCAGGGTACAGCTTAGCCTGACAGGCCGGAGCCATGTTCCGGCTCGCGTTTCCCGACCCCGAACGGGCATAGCCGTACAAAATTTGTTATAAGAGAACCACCTGCCTTGTGTGGTTCTTTTTTATGTCTGTTGAAAGAAGTTATGCCTTCTGGGTCAAGCTTGCCAGCCGCGCTGCGGTGGCGACGGCGTTTACCCTGATTCTGATTAAGCTATTCGCCTGGCTGTGGTCGGGTTCGGCCAGTATGCTGGCGTCGCTGACCGATTCTTTTGCCGATGCACTTGCCTCCATCGTGAATTTTATTGCTATCCGCTATGCGTTGACGCCTGCAGACGATGAGCACAGGCATGGCCACGGTAAGGCAGAGCCGCTGGCGTCTCTGGCACAATCGGCGTTTATCTTGGGCTCGGCTTTTTTGCTGCTGTTTCACGGTGGAGAACGACTCCTGAGTCCGGCGCCGCTGGAGCATGCGGCTGTAGGGATTTGGGTATCCGCCATTGCCATTGTGCTCACGCTTGCCCTGGTGACCCTGCAGAAAAAGGCGCTGGCTGCCACCGGCAGCACTGTGGTGGAGGCCGACTCACTGCACTATAAATCGGATTTGTTTTTGAACGGCGCCGTGCTGCTCGCCCTGGTGCTGGCGCAGTATGGACTCTGGTGGGCCGATGGCCTGTTCGCTTTGCTGATAGCGCTTTATATCGGCCAGCAAGCCTTTGGGCTGGGGTACCGCTCGATTCAGGCATTGCTGGACAGAGAGTTAGATGAGGAAAGACGCAGCGCCATAGTCACCCTTGCTCAAGAGGATACCCGGGTAAGAGGGGTGCACGACCTCAAAACCCGTCAGGCCGGTCAGACCATCTTTATTCAGTTGCACCTGGAACTGGACGGTGATCTGCCGCTTCGCGAGGCGCACCGTTTATCGGATAAGACCGCTGCGCGTATTCGTACGGCTTTCCCCGAGGCGGAAATCATCATTCACCAGGATCCTGTGTAACGCCTGTGTTAGTGGATGTGGTCTCGGTGTGTTTTGCTCCCCAGCCTGGAAACCTTGGGTTAACCCGGTTTACGGTTGCGAAATAAGTTTTTCTTAACGTATTGATACATTCAGCAATTGTTCAGCAGACTTCGACGATATTCTCCGGCATTACTCCAGCAATGTCGTGAAAGGAAATCCAATGAACAAAATGAAACTGGCGGCCCTGGCCGCACTCATCGCCAGCACAGGTGCCATGGCAGAAACCGATAAAACGGGTTTTTATGTGGGTGGTGCCATCAATCAGGTAAAGGCCTCCGGCGATGGTGATGGTTCTGCCGATGGCGTGGGTTTTGGTGCTTACGGCGGCTACAACTTCAACGAATGGTTTGGTTTGGAAGCCAACCTGTTTGCCAGTGGCGATCTGGGCGAAGAGAGAGTCGATATGGGGGCCGGCGCTCTGACCTTTACCCCAAAATTTACTTACCACTTCAATGATACCTTCTCCGCCTTTGCCAAGGTGGGTGTGGCTTCCATGGCCGTGGTGGTGGACTATGGTCCATTCGATGCTGATTACACAGGTTGGGGTGTGGCCTGGGGGGTAGGCGTTAACGCTGCGCTGACCGAAAAACTGAACCTGCGATTGAGCTACGATGAAACCCGTGGTGATTTGGACGACAGTGGTTTTTGGTTTGACAACGAATACTACAATGGCGAAATCGACAACGTGAAGATTTCCCAGATTTCTTTGGGACTGCACTACCAGTTCTGATGCCTGTGCCGCAGTGAAAGTCCCGTTCAGGGACGGTGTGATAAGGACGCTTCGGCGTCCTTTTTTGCTTTCTGTGCCACCAAGTTGGCTTTTCTTTGATGTGATTTTATTCACAAGTGTTTTAAATATTTGACGCAGATCATGGCTTGTTCACATCGGCATCAGCTAATTTAAACGAGCGTTTTTCAATATTCATAACAAAGGAAAGTCATGTACCCCATCTTATTGAAAGCTCATATTATTTTGGCTTTTACTGCCTTTGCCAGCTTACTGCTCAGAACCTATTGGGGGATTAAAAAACCTGCCATGCTGAAACAGACTCTGGCGCTTAAAGCCCATAAAATCATTACCTTGCTGATGCTGCTCAGTGCCATAGCGCTGTGCCTGCTGCTGGGCATGTATCCTGTTGCTCAGGCATGGCTCACCGAAAAGCTGGTGCTGTTTGTACTCTATGTGGGCCTTGGCATTGGCGCTATCCGGCCTGAAGCGCCGAAAAATCAGCGCCTGGTGCTCACCGGCGCGGCATCTGTGTGTTTTGTGTTGATGATGATTATTGCCAAGAGCCACAGTGCACTGCTGCTTGGCTAAGCACATCGCTGGCGGCTATTACGCTTAAAACAGGGCCCGCTTGCGGGCCTTTATTGTGGTTTTTTCGAAAGGAAGCCAGCAGGGCGTTAATCTTACTTCTGTTAACGAAAGTTTGCCGTTAAGATAGCGACCAACAATCAAGGATGTTGGCGGCTTTTCAATGAGTTCAGGTTATCGGCTTCAACCCCATGGCTTTGATAACCGGCATTGAGAGCACCGCGACCATACAAAAAGGGAACACGATGAAACTCAAACCTCTGCTTATTGCCACCATGCTGCTTGGTGCAGCCGCGCCCGCCTTTGCCGCCAAAGATCTCGGTTTTTACGCCGGTGGCTACGTCAGCAATACCAACCTCGATGACAAAATTGGCCCCTTCGATGAGTCAGCCTGGGGCCTGGGTGCCTATGGTGGCTACAACTTCAACCAGAGTTTTGGTGTCGAGGCCAGCGTGTTTGGCACCGACAGCTTTATCGATGGCGTCGACTTACAGGTCGTGGGGCTCACCTTCGCGCCGACGGTACGCCATGCGTTCAGCGAAACTGTGACTGTCTACCTCAAGGGTGGTGTGGTGTATCAGGTTATCGCCAGTGATGACAGCCTGGACGATGACTATCAGGGCACGGGCTACCTGCTTGGTGCCGGGGTAGACATCAGTTTTTCCAGCAACCTGGCCATGCGGGTGTTTTATGAATTCAGCGAAATCGAGCCAGAGCACGATGAGCTGAACAACTACTTCGCCAACACGCGCATGGATCACTATGGCGTGGGCCTGCACTGGCGCTTCTGAGCCTGCTCATCGTTAAACGAGAAGGGACGCTTGCAGCGTCCCTTTTTCATAGCGTCCAACAGCCTGTTAATCCATCTCAAGCTCTTTGAGTTTACGGGTGAGGGTATTGCGGCCCCAGCCGAGGCGGCGGGCGGCCTCTTGTTTATGGCCCTGGGTGTGCTTGAGCGCGACTTCGAGCATGATGCGCTCGAAGGTGGGCTGCATATCGGCCAGCAGATCCGATTCCCCTTCTCCGAGACGCCTGTCGACGATTTCTCTGAGAGCGCTTTCCCAATCACCGGCCACCATGGCGCCAGCATGATTGACAACCGGGTCCTTGAAGAGCTCCGGCGGCAGGTCCTGTGGCAGTATTTCTTGCCCCGAGGCCATCACAGTGAGCCAGCGGCAGGTGTTTTCAAGTTGGCGCACGTTACCGGGCCAGGGCAGCTGCTGCAGCTTTGTGGCTGTTTCTTTGGCCAGCACCTTGGCTTCAACCCCGATTTCACGGGCCGCAGCGGCCAAAAAGTGGCGGGTCAATTGTGGGATATCTTCGCGGCGCTCTCGAAGCGGCGGCAGATGCACCCTGATCACGTTCAGTCGGTGGAACAGGTCTTCCCGGAACTGGCCCTGTTGCACCAGTCGCTCCAGATCCTGGTGAGTGGCAGCAATAATGCGTACGTCCACCTGTACCGGCGAGTGGCCACCCACACGGTAAAACTGACCATCGGCCAGTACCCTCAGCAGCCGGGTTTGCACATCCAGCGGCATGTCGCCGATTTCATCCAAAAACAGGGTGCCGCCGTTGGCCTGTTCGAAGCGGCCCTGACGCACACCGGCGGCACCGGTAAAGGCGCCCTTCTCGTGGCCAAATAGCTCAGATTCAATCAGGTCCTTGGGAATGGCAGCCATGTTCAGTGCAATAAAGGGCTTGTCCTTGCGGGGACTGTGTTTATGCAGTGCCCCTGCCACCAATTCTTTACCCGTGCCTGACTGGCCATTGATGAGCACGCTGATGGACGAGCGTGACAGGCGGCCAATGGCGCGAAACACCTCCTGCATCGCCGGGGCTTCACCTATGATTTCCGGCGTCTTGACTGGTTCGCTGGCATGGGCCTGAGGTGCCTGCTCACTGGCGTGGGTCAGGGCCCGCTCCACCAGGGCGATGGCTTCGTCGATATCGAAGGGCTTTGGCAGATACTCAAAGGCACCGGACTGATAGGCGGCCACGGCGCTGTCGAGGTCCGAGTGCGCCGTCATTATGATGACCGGAATATGGGGGTAATGCAGGCCGATGCGCTCGAGCAGCGTTAAACCGTCGGTGCCGGGCATGCGAATGTCCGACACTATCACCTGAGGCTGCGATAACTCCAATGCCTGCCACAGCGACTCGGCCGCCGCGAAGCTGGCGCTTGTGATACGCGCGCTCTTGAGGGCTTTTTCAAGCACCCAACGGATAGAGCTGTCGTCGTCGAGGATCCAAACCTGTTCACTGATACTCATGCAGTCTCCTTTTGGGTCCTATTTTCCGGTTTTGATGGGCAGGGTGAGCACAAACTGGGTGTGACCGGGGCTTGAGTCGCAGTCGATGCGGCCACCATGAAGCCTGGCGATGTTGTGGGCAATGGAAAGGCCCAGCCCCGAGCCCTGCTCCCGGCCGGTCACCATGGGGTAAAAGAGGGTATCCATCAGCTCAGGTGGTATCCCCGGACCGTCATCAATCACAGACAGCATCAGCACCAGCTTGTGGCGCTGGGCGCCTATGGTGACCTGATGGCTGGTGCGGGTGCGCACCGTGATGGTGCCCCCACCGTCTTCCAGTGCCTGCACCGCGTTCTGCACTATGTTGAGCAGCGCCTGCTGCATCTGATCGGCATCCAAATCTATGTCGGGAATGGATGGGTCATAGTCCCGGATAACACGGATGTTGGTGGGTGTGGACAGCTCAACCAGCTTTATCACCTTTTCGGCGACTTCATGGATGTTGTGGGGTAAATGCGCCGTGGGTTTTTGCGGCCCCAGCAGTTTATCGACCAGGGCACGCATGCGGTCGGCCTGTTCAATAATCAGGGTGGTGAACTCCTTTAGCGATTCATCGTCCAGCTCGCGTGCAAGCAATTGCGCGGCCCCGCGCAGGCCGCCAAGGGGATTTTTGATCTCGTGGGCGAGATTACGCACCAGAAACTGCGCTGCCTGCTGCTGGGCATCCTGGGTCAGTTGTTGGTGGATGCGGCGCTGCTGATCCACCTGACGCAGCTCAAGCAAACTCAGGCCGGGTTCATTTTCCAGTGGGATCAGGGTGAGGTCCACTGTGTGGTGTTGGCCGTCAAAGGTCACCAGGCTGGCGGTGTTAACCGTCAGTCCCAGTCCCTGACGCACCGCGTCGGCCAGGATGGTGGCAGCCACTTCCTGCAACTGAAAAATATCGGTCAGGGCCTGTTCGCTGAGGCGATGACTGCCGGTGCCAAGTAACTGCTCGGCGGCGGCGTTGGCAAAACAGGGTTTTAGACCTGAGTCTATGACCAGTACAGCGGTCACCAGGTGATTGAGCAGGTTTTGAGTATCCATCGGGCCTTTCCTGACTGGGTCTGCACCAATATGGTGCACCAATAT